>NZ_JBKVQF010000019.1:0-64806 GCF_046969025.1 Waltera sp.
TACCCTGCCAAGGGCTACGGGGATTTGATAGCATTTCTTTACTAACTCTCAATTTACATAAAAAGGTGTAAAGAAAAAATACTTGACACCTATACTTTTCTATAGTATGATAGCCAAGGTGCATATCGCATGACCTATAGAAAGGCACTGGATAAGATGGACAGGATTTTGGAACAGAATCTGTTATATGATTTCTACGGTGAACTTCTCACCGAGCATCAGCAGAGAGTGTATGAGGATGCAGTATATAATGATATGTCTCTCAGTGAGATCGCGGGAGAACAGGGCATCAGCAGACAGGGCGTCCATGATCTGATCAAGCGCTGTGACCGGATCCTGCAGGATTACGAGAGCAAGCTTCATCTGGTGGAACGTTTCATGGCGGCCAAGGAGAAGATCGGTGAGATCGAACAGCTGACGGCAGAGAATGATACGGATCCCGGAGAACGGATGGAACGCATCCGGGAATTATCCAGATCCCTTTTAAAGGAATGGTAAGGAGCAGCAAATGGCATTTGAAAGTTTAACAGACAAACTCCAGAATGTTTTTAAAAACTTAAGAAGCAAGGGCCGCCTGACGGAAGAGGATGTCAAGTCTGCACTGAAGGAAGTCAAGATGGCACTGTTGGAGGCCGATGTTAACTTCAAGGTAGTCAAGCAGTTCGTGAAGGCAGTGGAAGAACGTGCCATTGGCCAGGACGTCATGAACGGTCTGAATCCCGGACAGATGGTGATCAAGATCGTAAATGAAGAGATGGTAAATCTCATGGGCAGTGAGACCACAGAGATTGCCATGCAGCCCGGCAAAGCCATTACCGTTATCATGATGGCAGGTCTTCAGGGTGCAGGTAAGACCACCGCAACGGCCAAGATCGCCGGTAAGCTGAAGCTCAAGGGCAAGAAGCCCTTGCTGGTAGCCTGCGATATTTACCGTCCCGCAGCCATTGAACAGTTACAGATCAACGGTAAGAAGCAGGAAGTTGATGTGTTCTCCATGGGAACGGATCATAAACCTGCCGAGATTGCGAAGGAAGCCATTGCGTATGCGGAGAAAAACGGTCATAATGTAGTGATCCTCGATACTGCCGGACGACTTCATGTGGATGAAGACATGATGGCGGAATTACAGGAGATCAAGGAGACCGTGACCGTGCATCAGACACTTTTGGTAGTCGATGCCATGACCGGTCAGGATGCCGTAAATGTGGCAAAAGAATTTGATGAAAAGGTAGGCGTCGACGGTGTGATCCTGTCCAAGATGGACGGCGATACCAGAGGCGGTGCAGCACTTTCCATCAAAGCAGTCACCGGAAAGCCGATCCTTTTTGTAAGTATGGGAGAGAAATTGTCCGATTTAGAGCAGTTCTATCCCGATCGTATGGCAAGCCGTATCCTTGGTATGGGTGATGTGTTATCCCTCATTGACAAGGCACAGGCCAGCATCGATATCGATGAGGAGAAGAGCCGTGATATGGCCGGCCGCATGAAGAAAGGTAAGTTCGATTTTGAGGATTACCTGGAGAGCATGAAGCAGATGCGTAATATGGGCGGTCTGTCCAGCATCTTAGGGATGCTTCCCGGAATGGGTATCAAGGCATCGGATCTGGAAGGTGCCATTGATGAGACGCAGATGAAGCGTACGGAAGCCATCGTATTATCCATGACAAAAGAGGAACGCAGGAATCCCAAGATCCTGACCCCTCAGAGAAAACACCGTATTGCAAAAGGTGCCGGTGTGGATATTGCAACGGTGAACCGTTTTATCAAACAGTTCGAGCAGACACAGAAGATGATGAAGCAGTTTGGCGGCGGCAAAAAGGGCCGCGGCGGCATGGGTGGTATGTTCGGCGGCGGAAAATTTCCCGGTATTGGCGGCAGATTTTTCTAGCACTGTTTACTTAACTTAAGTCCGATATGAACAATCAGTTCTTATCATATAAATTATTTTATTTTTAATTAATGGAGGAAAAAGAAATGGCAGTAAAGATCAGATTAAGAAGAATGGGACAGAAGAAGGCTCCTTTTTACAGAATTATCGTAGCAGATTCCCGTTCCCCCAGAGACGGTAGATTCATCGAGGAGATCGGTACCTACGATCCTTCCACCGATCCTTCCACTTTCAAGATCAATGAAGAGCTGGCTAAGAAGTGGTTACAGAACGGTGCTCAGCCTACCGAGCAGGTTGCTAAGCTTTTCAAGGTTGCAGGAATCGAGAAATAAGTTCTAAATATCTATTCATCGGAGGTGGATTATGAAGGAACTAGTAGAAGTAGTTGCAAAGGCACTCGTTGATAATCCGGATGAAGTAGTTGTAACTGAGAAGACAGAAGGAAAAAATATCGTCCTTGAACTTCATGTAGCTGCGTCCGATATGGGTAAGGTGATCGGTAAGCAGGGACGTATTGCAAAAGCAATCCGCTCCGTTGTGAAAGCAGCATCATCCAAAGACAACACAAGAGTGGACGTTGAGATCGTTTAATTTCGAATTGAGAGATCCCTGACGTTGAGCGGAGAAACATACAGGCGTGTGTTTCTCCGTTTTTTGGCTAAAAGCCGGAATGGAGTAAAACTATATGGAAGATCTGTTGCAGGTCGGCATTATCACTTCCACCCACGGGGTGAGAGGAGAAGTAAAGGTATATCCTACTACGGATGATCCCAGAAGATTCCGCAGATTAAAGGAAGTCGTTCTGGATACCGGCAAGGAAAAAATGAATCTGGAAATTGAGGGTGTCAAGTTCTTTAAGCAGTTTGTGATTTTGAAATTTAAAGGGCTGGACAACATTAATGATATAGAAAAATATCGTCAGAAGAGCCTGTACGTGACCCGCAAAAATGCAGTGCGTCTGCAAAGGGACGAGTATTTCATCGCCGATCTGATCGGACTGAAGGTGCAGGATGAAGACGGTAAGGAACTGGGCACGGTAAAAGATGTGATCGAGACCGGTGCCAATGATGTCTACGAGGTGGAAATGGCAGACGGTAAGAGCCTGCTTCTGCCCGCTATCAAACAGTGTATCCTGAATGTGGACGTGGAAAATGGCACAATGCAGGTATATGTACTGGAAGGACTGCTTGACTTATGATGAAGTTTCATATTCTGACCCTGTTCCCCGAAATGGTGCAGCAGGGGCTGGCAACCAGTATTTTAGGCCGGGCAGCGGAGAAGGATCTGATTTCCATAGATGCGGTGAATATCCGGGATTACACACAGGATAAGCACGGAAAAGTGGATGATTACACCTATGGCGGCGGGGCCGGAATGCTGATGCAGGCACAGCCGGTATATGATGCTTACCGGGTGGTGGCAGGAGACAGAAAGGTACGCTGCGTCTATCTGACACCACAGGGAGCCCCTTTTACCCAGAAAAAAGCAAGAGAACTGTCCGGGGAAGAGGAACTGGTATTGCTCTGCGGACATTATGAGGGAATCGATGAGAGAGTTCTGGAAGAGGTCGTGACGGATTATATTTCTATCGGCGATTATGTCCTCACCGGTGGGGAACTGGCAGCCATGGTCGTGGTGGACGCGGTGGCCAGACTGGTGCCCGGGGTACTCAATAACGACGAATCTGCCGAGACAGAGAGCTTCCATAACGATCTGCTGGAATATCCCCAGTATTCCCGCCCGGAGGAATGGCACGGAAAGAAAGTACCGGAGGTACTTCTGTCGGGCAATCATAAAAAGATCAATGCCTGGCGGCTGGAACAGTCCGAGAGACGGACGGAAGAACGCCGCCCGGATCTCTATGCGAAATATCAGGAAAAACAGAAAGTCATAAAAAAACTTTCCGCGAAGAAACGTATTTTTATTCATATGATGGAGACACTGTCCAGAGGATTGGGAGAAGTTCTCTATGCGGAGGGGAAAAATGTACTGATCTATCTGCCGGAGATCGGCAATGCCATGCTGAATGCGGAGGATGAGGAGCATTTGGAGAAAATGCTGCCGCTCATTCCGAAAGCCGTGTCGGGGCATAGTATCGTGACCGTGACAGACCGGTGGAATGAACGTGTCAGTGAAATTTTAGGGTATCATGGCAGTATGCTATGTTCCCAGGCGTGCTATACCAGAGGGGAACCACTTCCGGTGAGGCACAAGGACATCCGGCAGCTGACAGTGGAAGAGGTTCCTTATGTGGCGGAGCATTATCACCTGGGAGACGAGATTTATGTCCGGGAGAGGATTACAGCAGGAGATGTCTTCGGCATCTATATCGAGGGAAAACTCTGTGGTTTTATCGGATGTCACAATGACGGCAGCATGGGAATGCTGTATGTGGAGGATGCATACCGCAGACAAGGACTTGCAGCATCCCTGGAAGGTTATCTGATCAACAAACAGAGAGAACAGGGGATGATCCCCTACGCCCATATTGTGAATGGAAATGAAGCGTCCATACAACTGCAGGAACGGTTGGGGCTGAATCTGTCGGATCCCGCGATCTGGTGGCTGTATAATTAAAAAAAGCTTGCTTTTTATATGGCCTTATGGTAAAATCTGAATGTTGTGAAAACGAGATGGTCCTCTGTTACCAATAAGGGTATTAAGAACATCCATTTTATGAAGGAGGCTCATTATGAGTAACATTATCAAAGAGATCGAAGCAGAACAGTTAAAAGCAACCGTTGATCAGTTTGAAGTCGGCGATACCGTTAAGGTATACGGCAAGATCAAAGAGGGTAACCGTGAGAGAATCCAGGTATTCGAAGGCGTTGTACTGAAGAGACAGGGCGGCAGCAACAGAGAGACTTTCACTGTTAGAAAGACTTCCAACGGTATCGGCGTAGAGAAGACTTGGCCTTTACATTCTCCCAACGTAGAGAAGATCGAAGTTGTAAGAAAAGGTAAAGTAAGACGTGCTAAGCTGAATTACTTAAGAGATCGTGTTGGTAAGAAGGCAAAGGTTAAGGAATTAGTTAAATAATTACATTGACCGGAAAGGGGCAGCTGTTTCTGACAGCTGCCTTTTATATTTATTTGAAAAAGGAATACGGATATGGTACACTGAGACTTGTAAACACTATGCGAGATAGGACAGAACATTGAGAAATAAGGGACTAAGTTTTTATAAAAAAAAGAAAAAGATCAGTCAGGAACTGCTCAGGGAAATTTTCAGCTGGATCTTCGGCATTGCACTGTCAGTCTTTCTGGCTGCAGTGGTGGTTATCTTTCTGGGAAAGTCCACCAGAGTTGTGGGCATGTCCATGGAACCGACACTGGAGAATGGACAGCAGATATTTATTGACCGTTTTCTGTATGTTTTATCTTCTCCGAAGGCGGGAGACATAGTAGCATTTCTGCCGAATGGCAATGAAAATTCCCATTATTATGTCAAGCGTGTTGTGGCAGGGCCGGGAGACAAGGTAAGGATCGCGGACGGAACTCTGTATGTCAACGGGCAGGAAAGCAAATGGGTGACGGAACGGATCCTGGATGCGGGTATAGCGGAAAACGAGATTATCCTTGGGAACAAGGAGTATTTCTGCATCGGGGACAACCCGAATAACAGCGAAGACAGCAGATCCGCCAATATCGGACCGGTGGAGGAGGGCGATATGATCGGCAAAGCCTGGTTCCACTTAAAATCCGGGACGGATGGCATCGGCTTTATCAAATAGAAAGTATGGTAGGAGAATAGAAAAATGAATTATCAGTGGTATCCCGGTCATATGACCAAAGCAAGGCGTATGATGCAGGAAAATATCAAGCTGATCGATCTGGTGATTGAACTTGTAGATGCCAGAATCCCCATCAGCAGCAGGAATCCGGATATCGATGAACTGGGAAAAGGTAAATCCCGTATCATTTTGTTGAATAAATCAGATCTGGCAGATCCGGTGTGGAATAAGAAATGGGTCGAGTATTTTTCAAATCAGGGAATGGGTGTACTGGAAATCAATTCCCGTACCGGTATGGGAATCAAGTCGATCCAGGGGCTGGTACAGGAAGTCTGCAAGGAGAAGATTGAACGTGACAGAAAGCGAGGCATCGTAAATCGACCGGTACGTGCTATGGTAGTGGGAATCCCAAATGTGGGGAAATCCACTTTTATCAATTCCTTCGCGGGAAAAGCCTGCGCCAAGACGGGAAATAAACCCGGTGTGACCAAGGGAAAACAGTGGATCCGTCTGAATAAAGGACTGGAACTTCTGGATACCCCCGGTATCCTGTGGCCCAAATTCGAGGACCAGCAGGTAGGAATGCGTCTGGCATTTATCGGATCCATGAACGATGAGATCCTAATTCCGGATGAACTGGCCTGTGATCTGATCGGAGCCATCAAAGAACTTTATCCGAAGGCTTTGCAGGAACGCTACGAGGCAGATCCTGCGGGAAAGCCCATAGAGATACTGGAAGCAGTGGCAGAGAGCCGCAAATGCTATGCAAAGGGAGAACAACTGGATCTGGGGAAAGCCGCCGGCATCCTGATCGATGATTTCCGGAGCGGCAAGCTGGGACGAATAACACTGGAGAGGATATAGACAGATGAACAGAATCATGAGAGAATTATTAAACACAGCGATCTACCTGCTCTGTGTACTGGGAGCGGTATGGCTGGTGATCACCTTTGTAGGACAGCGTACGGAAGTGGAGGGAGCCTCCATGGAGAATACCCTGCACAACGGGGATAATCTGATCGTGGATAAGTTAAGCTATCGTTTTCATGATCCGGAACGCTTTGACATCATTGTCTTCCCGTTTCAATTCCAGGACAACACCTATTATATCAAGCGTATCATCGGACTGCCGGGAGAGACGGTACAGATCATGGATGATGGCAGTATCTACATCAACGGGGAAAAGCTGGAAGAGAACTACGGCATGGAAGTCATAAAACCGGAGACCATCGGCCGGGCGGCGGAACCCATTGAACTGGGGGATGATGAATATTTTGTCATGGGAGACAACCGCAACAATTCCAGCGACAGTCGTACGGATATGGTGGGTAACATAACAAGAGAAAATATCATCGGAAAAGCCTGGCTCCGGATCTGGCCGGTTTCTGATTTCGGTGTATTACAACATCAATAACCATAAATGGGGATAAACAAATGGAAAGTGCAGCAAAGATCAAGGAAATATTACAGGCAGCTTCAATGGAAAAGCTGCCTGAATTTATAGCAGAATATGAGAATGATCCCAGAAGCGGTGTGCAGAAGCTGGTGTCTAGCGCACAGAAAAAGATAGATGCTCTGGAAAAGGAACGTCAGCGGATCGAGAATCTGAAAAAATACGAGAAAGAATACGCACAATATACCTATATCTGCGGAATTGACGAAGTGGGAAGAGGTCCTCTGGCGGGACCGGTAGTGGCAGGTGCTGTCATTCTGCCGAAGGATTGTGATATTTTATACATTAATGATTCCAAGCAGTTATCCGAAAAAAAGAGAGAAGAGCTGTACGATGTGATCACGAAGGAAGCGGTGGCCTGGGCAGTGGGCTATGCTTCTCCGGAGCGGATCGATGAGATCAATATTTTACAGGCAACCTATGAGGCCATGCGGGAGGCTGTCGGCAAACTGGATCCGGCACCGGATCTGTTGTTGAACGATGCTGTGACGATTCCCGGAGTGGAGATCCGACAGGTGCCGATCATCAAGGGCGATGCCAAGAGCATTTCTATCGGTGCGGCCAGTATTGTGGCCAAGGTGACCAGGGACCGTCTGATGGAGCAGTATGCCGATGTGTTTCCGGAGTATGATTTTGCATCCAACAAAGGGTACGGCAGTGCGGCACATATTGCGGCACTGAAGGAGTATGGACCGACTCCGATCCACAGACACAGCTTTATCAAAAATTTCGGATTTTAAGGCATTTTAGCGTGCCGGGAGAGAAAATATGAAGCTGACAGGATGGTTCTCACAGGATAAAATAGCGGATAACAGCAGAGTACAGACTCCAAATAATGCGAATACCGAACAGGTAAACCGGCAGATCCGTGCACTGGTTCCCGGGCAGACCCTCAGAGGAGAGGTGGTCTCCAGGGAGGGCAATAATGCGCAGATCCGTCTGCTGCAGGATGTCCTGGTGGATGCAAAAGTGGATGCGGATATCCGTCTGGAACTGGGGCAGAACATTACCTTTCAGGTAAAAAATAACGGGCAGACACTGAATCTGAGTCCTCTTTTTACCAATATGGCAACAGAAGGAACCGTACTGAAAGCGTTGGATATGGCATCGTTGCCGGTGAACGAGAATACGGTAGCCATGACAAAACAACTGATGGATGTGGGGCTTCCTATTGATAAGAATACGTTGCAGCAGATCTGGCATGAAAGTAATGCGTTCCCGGATGCGGAGATTCTGGATCTCGTGAATCTTCACAAAGTGGAACTTCCGGTGACGGAGGAAAATATCACACAGATGGCGTCCTATCGCAATCTGACACATCAGCTGACAGCAGGAATCGCAGAGACCGGAGAAAGTCTGACAAATATGCTGCAGGGGCTGGTAGAGAGTGGAGACATAGAGCAGGCCGCCACAATCTACAGTGAGGTTCTGGAACTGTTGGCTTTCGAAGATGCGGTCGGAGAGACGGTAACAGGACAACAACAGACCGAGGGACCTCTGCCGGAGCCTGGCGTGGATGTGACAGTGACCCCGGAAGAGGCAGAACAGATGCCAGTACAGCCTTCGGCAACAGCACCGGAAGCTGTGCCGGGGCAGAAGACCATCATAGAGGAACCGACGGAGACGGCATCGGGCAACGGTCAGACGATAAAAGAAAATCCCGGTGCAGAAAAAACACAGGAGGCACCACAGCTGCAGAATCTGCAGAAACTGTTAAAGCAGGGGCTGGAGACGAAAGATATTCCCTTGCTGCGCAGTATTCTCCATAATTCCAAAGTGGCAGAGCTTCCGGCAAAACTCCTGGCGGATCGGTGGAGCATAAAACCAGAGGATGTGGAATCTCCGGAGAAGGTGGAGGAACTTTACCAGAAGCTGGGAAAACAGTTGAAGGGGTTGAGTAATCTTTTGGAAGAAAACGGACAGCGTGGTTCAAGTGCTTATCAGAACGTGACGAATTTAAGCCAGAACGTGGATTTCCTGCAACAGATCAACCAGACCTATGCCTATATCCAGCTGCCGCTGCATCTACGGCAGGGAGAGCACAAGACGGGAGAACTGTTCGTATATACCAACAAGAAAAATCTTGCCAGAAAAGACGGACAGGTCAGCGCACTGCTACATCTGGATATGGAACATCTGGGACCGCTTGATGTGTATGTGACTCTGAAAGATACCAAAGTCAGCACAAAATTTTATGTACAGAATGACACAATTCTGGATTATCTGGAGGCTAATATGGATGTGTTGACAGAGCGGCTGCAAAAAAGAGGCTATGACTGTAAATGTGAGACAACACTGCGTACCGAATTACAGCAGACGGCGCAGGCCATGGCACCGCTTCTTAAGACAGAAGGAAGTGTTCCGGTAGCACAATATGCCTTTGATGTGAGAACATAGCTCATCCATAGGAAACAGACGTGACTGCTAGCAGGCAGCGGATGTTTCCTATGAGAGGAGCGGACAAACATGAGTATGCAGGACGATAGTCCGGAATACGAATGTTTGTTACGATTTCGAGAGTGCGCAGCACGGAGAAAACGTATATGTTTTGTGCGGCTGAAACCATGTATGTTAAGAAGGCCATAGAGGAAACAGAATGAATGACGAGAAAAAGAAAGTAAAACAGGCCGTAGCACTGGAATACGATCCCTCGGATGAGGCACCCAGAGTCATAGCCAGCGGCAAGGGAATTCTGGCGGAGAAGATCATAGAGAAGGCCCAGGAGAGCAGTGTGCCGATCCATCGGGATGACAAGCTGGCGGATACACTGTCCCGGCTGGACATCGGCGAGATGATCCCGCCGGAGTTGTATGAAGTGGTGGCGGAGATTCTGGTATTTGTGGATGCTGTGGATCACCGCATGGTAAAGGAAAGTGTGGCAAACGGGGGAAAACATAAGGGTTGAATACCAGACAGACGGGGAATGTATATGAGCAGATGGCTGCGGACTATCTGGAGAAACAGGGAATGCGTATCCTGGAACGGAATTTCCGCAGAGGCAGGAACGGTGAGATCGACATTATCGGCAGAGACGGAAAATATCTTGTGTTTGTGGAAGTGAAATACCGTTCCGGTGATGAAAAGGGAAATGCGGCGGAGGCCGTGACAACGGCGAAACAGAGAACCATTTGCAGAGTTGCGGATTATTACCGTTATCTGCATCATTATGGGGAGGATACCTGGGTGCGCTATGATGTGGTGGCAATCCAGGGGGAGGCACTTCACTGGATTCCAAATGCTTTTCCGCATCATTATAGTGCAAGGAGTTAGAAACATGTATCCATTGAGCAGAACAGACAGCAGAGACACAGACAGTATACAGCAGAGACAAAAAGGGGAACTGGAGTATCTGGTATTCCCGAAGCTGGAAGAGACCGGTGTGGTGGAACATCTGTTTACCACAAGGACCGGTGGTGTCAGCAACGGAATCTATTCCACTATGAACCTGAGTTTTTCCAGAGGAGATGACCTGGAATGTGTCAGAGAGAATTACAGACGGATTGGTGAAGTACTGGGAACAGACCCGGAACATATGGTGGCATCGAAACAGACCCATACCACGAATATTCATCTGGTGACGAAAGCAGATGCCGGAAATGGGATCACCAGACCATCGGTCTATGACGATATAGACGGTCTGGCTACGGATATCCCCGGAATCGCACTGGTGACTTTTTATGCAGACTGTGTTCCTCTGTATTTCGTGGATCCGGTACACAGGGCCATCGGACTGGCGCATTCCGGCTGGAGAGGAACGGTAGCGGGAATGGGAGCTTGTATGGTACGATATATGCAGGAACATTTTAACAGCCGCCCGGAGGAGCTGGTGGCGGCCATCGGACCGTCCATCTGTGTGGATTGTTATGAAGTGAGTGAAGAAGTGGCGGAACAGTTCCGGGAAGGCTTTCCGGAGGATGTGCTGCAGCCGGGCAAAGCACCGGGTAAATATCAGCTTGATCTGTGGAAAGCCAATCAGAGCATTCTGTTAAGGGTGGGGATCCCGCCGGAACATATGGCGGTAACGAACGTCTGTACCTGCCACAATCCGGAGTATCTGTTTTCCCACCGGGCAAGTCACGGACAGAGGGGAAATCTGGCGGCATTTTTAATGCTGAAGGAGTCCTGAGTTCCTGAGTGCCTGACGGGAATTAAGAAAATTTAAGAAAAAACACGAAAATATTTAAAAATATTATGTTTAAATAGAAATAACGAAAATGATGGGGAACCGGGAAGTAACGGAGAAATGAGGAAAGTATGGCAAATATTCTTGTATGTGATGATGACAGAGAGATCGTGGATGCCATCGAGATCTATCTGAGTCAGGATGGCTATAAAATATATAAAGCGTATGATGGGGAACAGGCAATTCAGATCCTGGACAAGGAGGATATCCATCTGTTGATCATGGATATCATGATGCCCCGGCTGGATGGCATACGGGCTACATTGAAGATCCGGGAATACAGCAGCATTCCCATTATTATCCTGTCGGCCAAATCGGAAGACACGGACAAGATCCTGGGGCTGAATATCGGTGCGGATGATTATATCTGCAAGCCTTTTAATCCGTTGGAACTAGTGGCGAGAGTCAAATCCAACTTGCGCAGATATACTTCCCTGGGGAGCCTGACCGGTGAGAACAAAGCAATCTATCAGGTGGGTGGACTGATCCTCAATGATGATATCAAACAGGTGACAGTGGACGATGAACCAGTAAAAATGACACCTATCGAATATAATATTTTATTACTTTTGATGAAGAACCAGGGCAGGGTATTTTCCATCAATCAGATCTATGAAAGCATCTGGAATGAGGATGCCATCGGAGCGGACAATACCGTGGCGGTACACATCCGGCATATCCGTGAAAAAATCGAGATCAATCCCAAGGAACCCCGGTATCTGAAAGTGGTATGGGGAGTAGGCTATAAGATCGACAAGGAGCAGGCATGAGACGACCTACATTGAAACGGCTGATGCTGGGACTGGTGCAGCAGACGGCGGCTTTGCTTTTGCTGGTGGCAATCGCGGCGGTTTTGTTCAATTCCTATCTGGCGGTAGACACAGCGGATGGCACAAAAGTATATGAATTATCCCCTCTGGATGCGGAAACGCAATTTGAAGATTCCGTGATTTTCCATGATCTGTTCCAGAGCTCGGTATCGGATATTATCCAGCTTATGGTGATCAAAGGACAGATGGAGACCAATGGAAGCTTTGATCCGCATAAGCATGTTGATATCACGGAATTTGCTTCAGGGAAAACCGGCGGTGCAGATTGCCCTGTAACAGCAGTTTATGAGCTGGAAGATCTGATCAAATGGGGAAAATACGGTGCGGAATATACAGATCGTATTATGAGTATGTCGGACTTCGTGAATTATTTCGGACCGATAGACCTGGAGTCGAACTTCCGCGTGGATGCGGACGGACAGCTGGTGTTCGTGGCAGGCGGAGAGCAGACGGAGGAGCAGAAGGAAGCAGTCGCACAGGCAATCGAGGCAATTCCGGAGAGCCAGAGAACCGATCGGCTGGAAGACCTGGCTTTCACATACATTGTGAAAGAGAGTGTACAGGATATCCGGGTATCCAGAGAAGACGATGGTACGCTGACGGTATATTTCCCGATGCTGGTGAACCGTTATGCCACCGTAGACGGAGAGAAGCAGCTGACAGCCTGTGCGGACAACTGGATCGAATATATTGCGCTGCAGAGCAATCTGGAGATGACGATCCAGACGTTGTCAGCCAACTATGAGCAGTATCAGAACTGTAATGATCTGTATAAAGAAGATGCGGGCAATCTGAAATATGTGGTCCGTATGATGACAACAGATGGAGTTAGCAGAACCTATACGAATGTATCGGAGTTTGAGAACAGTTCCGATAATGATATTACGGATTATTTTTCGGAGTACAGACGGTATCTGATCTATTATCCGGACAGTCTGGAATTTACCGGCAACACAGGAATGACTGAGGGCCAGATCTATCAGTATCTGAAAGAGTATGGTTATGTGCATCCGGATATGACTCATATCTGGATCGCAGTGGATACCAATTATCCGGTGGAGGGAGATTCCTTTTACAATGCCAATGTGGTGTTCCAGAGAATCGTTCCGAATATCTGGTATCTGATCGGCGGAGGGATCCTGCTGGCAGTATTGTGGCTGCTGGTGGGTATTTATCTTACCGTAACGGCCGGCGTGGCTTACGATGAGGAGGATGAGCCGGTTCTGTACCTGAACGGTATCGATCATGTCTGGATCGAGTTCATGGCGCTTTTGCTGGTGGGATTTATCTATGGCGGAAGAATCGGATACGATTATCTGATGAATGTGGCCAATAAGGTATATCTCAGCCATTCCGAGATCCAGGGGCGGGAGATCACACGGCTGACAGCCTACGGTGTCTTTGCGCTGTATGGCTTCTGCGTAAGCATGGGAATCAATGTTTTCTGGTACAGCCTGATCCGCAGGATCAAATCCCACAATATGTGGAGTGACAGTTTCCTGCACTGGATCGTCACAAGCTTCGGTAAGGCGGTACATTTTGTGGTTTCCCACAGAAATTCCGCCATCAGCTCACTGATCCCGTATAATCTGTTTCTACTGGTGAATCTGGCAGGAATTTTCGGAGCTTATCTGCTACGGGGAAAAAGCGCTCTGTGGGTGCTTCCGGCACTGGGGGCTATTGTGTTGGACGGCATTGTGGGGGTACTAAGGTTCAAGCAAAAAGCGGAGCAGATCGATATCGTGGAAGGAATCCGAAGGATCCGTGATGGAGAAGTGGATTATAAGCTGGATGTGGAATCTCTTCATGGGGACAACCGTGAGATGGCGGATGCAGTCAATAACATCGGAGAGGGTATCCGCAAGGCGGTAAGCACCAGCATGAAGGATGAGCAGATGAAATCGGATCTGATCACCAATGTCTCCCATGATATTAAGACACCGCTGACTTCCATTATCAATTATGTGGATCTGTTGAAACGCCTAAAGATCACGGAAGAACCGGCCAGAAGCTATATTGAGGTGCTGGACAGCAAATCCCAGAGACTGAAACAGTTGACGGATGATCTGGTGGAGGCTTCGAAAATCTCCTCCGGTAACATTGTGCTGAATCTGGAACAGTTGAACCTGACGGAACTGCTGAATCAGGCAGTGGGAGAATTCTCCGACAGAATGGAAGAGAAAAAGCTGCAGGTGATCTTTGACGGAAATGATGTGGCCGGCATGATCTATGCCGACAGCCGCAGGATGTGGAGAATCATTGAAAATCTGTTTCAGAATATCTGCAAGTATGCCCTGGAGGGAACCAGAGTCTATCTGGAGATGCAGGTAAAGGACGGAAGAGTCATCGCTTCTCTGAAAAATATTTCCGACCGGCCCATGAATCTCAAGGGTGAGGAACTGTCAGAGAGATTTATCCGGGGAGATGCTTCCCGTACTACCGAGGGAAGTGGTCTGGGTCTGTATATTGCGAAAAATCTGACCAAGGCACAGCACGGAGAATTCCAGATTCAGCTGGATGGAGATCTGTTTAAGATTATATTGGATTTCCCGGAATACCATAAGCCGGAAGAACCCGCCACTGAGCAGCTGAAGGAGACCGTGTCGAAAGAGGTTTAGAAATGGCGAAATAAGAAATACTGAAATAAGCAATATAACTGAAAAACGCAGAAACCATAACGGCTTCTGCGTTTTTTTATGCGTTGTCAGATCTGTTGGAAATTAAAAATGAAATTCGCTCATTTCCGTACGATTGTTGTAGGCTTCTACAATACCGTGGATCTTTTCGGTGGTAGCCATGACATTGGACAGAGAAGCGTCATGGTTCATAAAGTCGATCAGGGAAGCAATGAACTTGCTCATATCGGCTTCCACGAAATAAGGTCTGGTGTAGATCTCAGGCGGCAGATAGGTAAGGTTCGTAGTAATGACCTTATCGAAATCACCATGCTCGTAAGCAGCGTCGAAATTCTTCAGACCGTCGGTGAACAAGCCGAAAGTACAGCAGATATATACGCGTCTGGCTTTCATGGCCTTTAACTGTTTTGCAGTATCCAGCATACTTCCACCGGAGGAGATCATGTCATCGATGATGATGATATCCTTACCTTCAATATTGTCACCTAAGAATTCGTGAGCAACGATAGGGTTCTTGCCGTTGACGATGGTGGAATAGTCACGTCTCTTGTAGAACATACCAGTATCGACACCCAGAACGCTGGCAAAATAAATGGCACGATCCAGAGCTCCTTCATCCGGGCTGATGACTAACAGATGATCCTTGTCCACGATCATATCGTCCTCGGAATTTAACAAGGACTTGATGAACTGGTAAGGGGTGGTAAAATTATCAAATCCATTCAGCGGAGTGGAGTTCTGTACTCTGGGATCATGGGCATCAAAAGTGATAAAGTTATCAATTCCCATATCCCGTAACTCTTCCAGTGCATAAGCACAGTCCAGGGATTCTCTGCCGCTGCGGCGATGCTGTCTGCCTTCATAGAGGAAAGGCATGATGACGTTGATACGTCTGGCCTTGCCGTTGCAGGCGGCGATGACACGCTTCAGATCCTGGTAGTGGTCATCAGGAGACATGTGGTTGGTATAGCCGTTCATGTTGTAAGTAATACTATGATTGCATACATCGGTGAGAATGAACAGATCCTTACCGCGGATGGTCTCGCTGATCTGCGCTTTGGCTTCACCGCTTCCGAAACGGGGCACATCCACGTCTACGAGATAGTTGCTCTCGATATAGCCGTGAAAGGCAGGATCGTTTTTCACTTTGTCATTATGGATACTCTTACGGAATTCTACCATGTAGTCATTGATGCGGCGTCCCATTTTTTCTGCGGAAGGCAGAGCGATGATCTTCAAAGGAGCCACGGGCATGGCATTTTCCAGTTCGTGTAAATTAGGCATGATGTCCCTCCTGGACGAGCTTTATTGTTCGTAAAAATATGCAGATCTTCCTTCCGCAAAAGCGCATCTTCGATGCTTAATTTTGCGGAACTATTCTGAATATAACAATTAATTTATAACATTATGCTAGTGACACGTCAAGGAATTTCTTGTACAATGGATAGGAGAAAGATGGTTAGGTGAATTAGAATGAAGAAAAAAGAACATATTGTAAAAACAGTAAAGCCGGGAAGCATCGCGGAGGAACTGGAGATCGCTCCCGGAGATAAAGTACTGGCCATAGATAATACAGAGATCGAAGACATTTTTGATTATCAGTTTCTGACACAGGATACTTATATTGAGATGCTGGTAGAGAAGCCGGACGGAGAGCAGTGGCTCTTAGAGATCGACAAGGAATTTGATGAGGATATGGGCATCGAATTTGAGAACGGTCTGATGGACGAATACCGTCATTGCCATAACAAATGCATTTTCTGCTTTATCGATCAGATGCCGAAGGGCATGCGGGATACCCTGTATTTTAAGGATGACGATTCCCGTCTGTCTTTTTTGCAAGGAAATTATGTGACACTGACAAATATGTCAGACCATGATATCGACAGAATCTGCAGATATCATCTGTCGCCCATCAATATTTCCTTCCAGACCATGAACCCGGATCTGCGTTGTAAGATGCTGAATAACCGTTTCGCCGGGGAGGCACTGAAAAAGGTGGATATCCTGAATGAAGCCGGAATCCGGATGAACGGACAGATCGTACTCTGCAAGGGTGTAAACGATGGCAAGGAACTGGAATACAGCATCCGGAAGCTGATGGAATATCTGCCAAATGTGGAAAGTGTCTCGGTGGTGCCGGTAGGATTATCCAGGTACCGGGAGGGATTATATCCGTTAGAGCCGTTTAATGCGCAGGATGCTGGTGAGATCATTGATCTGATCGAGAAATACCAGAAGATCTGCATGGAAAAATATGGGACACACTTTATCCAGGCCAGTGATGAATGGTACATTCTGGCGGGCAGAGAGGTGCCGGAAGAGGAACGTTACGACGGATATCTGCAGTTGGAGAACGGTGTTGGAATGATCCGCCTGCTATTGGATGAATTCCACGACGGACTGAAGAGGCGTACCGCAGAAAAGGAAGCGGGAAAAAAGCCATCCTGGGAAGGCACCAGAGAGATCTCTCTGGCTACGGGAAGACTGGCGTTTCCTTATTTAAAGAAGATGTCGGAAGAAATGATGTCGGAATACCCCGGCCTGCAGATACATGTCTATGAGGTCATCAATGAATTTTTCGGAGAGCTGATCACGGTGTCCGGACTTCTGACGGGACAGGATATCGTAAAGCAGTTAAAGGACAAAAATCTGGGAGAAGCATTGTATCTTCCCCGGAATGTACTCAGAAGCGGAGCGGATCTGTTCCTGGATGATTATACGCTGGCAGACGTGGAGGGGGCTTTACAAGTGCCCGTGAATATTGTAAAATCAAGCGGATATGATCTTGTGGATGCCCTGCTTGGAGAAGATGCATCTGAATAGATTTTAAGATGGTAAATAAGAAACGGAGGAAATTATGGCAAAGAGAAAAACCAAGCCCATCGTTGCGGTGGTGGGACGCCCGAATGTCGGTAAGTCCACCCTGTTCAATGCACTGGCTGGCGAAAATATATCTATTGTGAAAGATACACCCGGTATTACCAGAGACCGTATCTATGCGGATATCCACTGGCTGGATATGACATTTACCCTGATCGACACCGGAGGTATCGAGCCGGACAGCAAGGACGTGATCCTGTCCCAGATGCGGGAACAGGCAGAGATCGCTATGGAGACTGCAGACGTGATCATTTTCCTGGTGGATGTAAAGCAGGGACTGGTGGATGCGGATTCCAAGGTGGCAGACATGCTGCGCCGTTCCCACAAGCCCGTGGTACTGGTGGTCAATAAGGTGGACAGCTTCCAGAAGTATATGGCGGATGTCTACGAATTCTACAATCTGGGTATTGGCGATCCCCATCCGATCTCTGCGGTGAATCGTCTGGGAATCGGTGACATGCTGGAGGCCGTAACGGAATATTTTGATAAGGAACAGGCAGAGGAAGAAGAGGATGACCGCACCCGTGTGGCCATCGTCGGAAAGCCCAATGTCGGCAAGTCTTCCCTGATCAACAAACTGCTGGGTGAGAACCGTCTGATCGTTTCTGATATCGCGGGTACCACCAGAGATGCGGTGGATACCGAGATCACTTATAACGGCAAAGAATATGTCTTCATTGATACTGCCGGTCTTCGCCGGAAGAACAAGATCAAGGAAGAACTGGAGCGTTATATGATCGTCCGTACCGTCAGTGCCGTAGAGCGTGCCGAGGTGGTGGTACTGATGATCGATGCAGAGGAAGGTGTTACGGAGCAGGATGCGAAGATCGCCGGAATCGCCCATGAGAGAGGAAAGGCTACGATCATCGTGGTGAACAAATGGGATGCTATCGAAAAGGATGACAAGACCATTTATAAATTTACCGAAAAGGTGCGTAATACCTTATCCTTCATGCCCTATGCAGAGCTTCTGTTCGTCTCTGCGAAAACAGGACAGAGACTGCCCAAGCTGTTCGAGACTATCGATATCGTCAGTGAGAATCACGCCATGCGTGTGGCTACCGGTGTGCTGAATGAGATCATGGCAGAGGCCGTGGCCATGCAGCAGCCACCTTCCGACAAGGGTAAGAGACTTCGTCTGTACTACATTACTCAGGTGGCGGTAAAACCCCCTACCTTTGTTATTTTCGTAAATGATAAGGAGCTGATGCATTTCTCCTATACCAGATATATTGAGAATCAGATCCGGGAGACCTTTGGTTTCAAGGGGACGCCCCTCCGGTTTATCATCAGAGAACGAAAGGAAAAAGATCAATAATGGAACGTGTTATCTGTTTACTCATCGGTTATGTGTTCGGCCTGTTTCAGACCGCATACTTTTACGGAAAGGCAAAGGGAATCGATATCCGTAAGTACGGAAGTGGCAATGCCGGTACCACCAATGCTCTGAGAGTGCTGGGAACCAAGGCAGGACTGATCGTACTGGCGGGAGACTGCTTAAAGTGTATCGTTGCCGTATGCATCACCAAGGCATTGTTCACTACCGGACATCCGGAGAATATTTATCTGCTGTGCCTGTACACCGGTGCAGGAGCCATCATCGGACATAACTTCCCGTTTTACATGGGATTCAAGGGAGGAAAAGGAATCGCTGCCACAGCAGGACTGATCCTGTCGTTCCATCCTTATTTTATCGTGATGGGCGTGGTATTGTTCTTCGGAACCTTCCTGACCACCCATTATGTGTCTCTGGGATCATTATTGGTATATGCAGGATTTATGATCCAGATGGTGGTCTGCGGACAGACGGGGCTGTTCGGCACCATGCCGCAGTCACAGCTATATGAAATGTACGCCATCACCGCATTTTTAACAGTCATGGCATACTGGAAACACAGACAGAATATCGTGCGTCTGATCCACGGGAACGAGAGGAAGACTTATCTGTTCAAGAATAAGAAATCAGCCGAAGCGCAGACAGAAATCTCAGGGGAGGACAAATAAGCTATGGCAAAAGTATGTATATTGGGTGGCGGAAGCTGGGGCATCGGCCTGTCAGTGGTATTACATAAAAACGGACATGAGGTGACGGTATGGTCTGCGGTTCCCGCAGAGATTCAGATGCTTCAGGAGAATCACGAGCATAAGATGCTGCCGGGAGTAAAGCTTCCGGAGGATATGATCTTTACGACGGATGATAAACAGGCCATCGAGGGCAAGGACCTGTTGGTCATGGCAGTGGCAAGCTCTTATACCAGAAGCACAGCACACCGCATCAGCCCGCTGGTGGCACAGGGACAGAAAATTGTCAGTGTCTCCAAGGGAATCGAGGAGCATACCCTGATGACCCAGGCGCAGATCATCGAAGATGAGATTCCGCAGGCACAGGTAGCGGTGCTGTCCGGACCTACCCACGCGGAGGAAGTCAGCCGCGGGATTCCTACAACGATCGTAGCGGGTTCTAAGAGCAAAAGCTGTGCGGAATATGTGCAGAATCTGTTCATGAACGAAGTGTTCCGTGTCTATACCAGCCCCGATGTACTGGGAATTGAGCTGGGCGGTGCACTGAAAAATGTAGTGGCACTGGCTGCCGGTATCGCAGACGGACTGGGCTACGGAGATAATACGAAGGCTGCGCTGATCACCAGAGGCATTACCGAAATCGCAAGACTTGGTACTGCCATGGGTGGTAATTTTGAGACTTTCTGCGGTCTGACCGGTATCGGAGATCTGATCGTGACCTGCGCCAGCATGCATTCCCGCAACCGTCGTGCCGGTATCCTCATCGGACAGGGCAAGACCTACGAGGAAGCCATGAAGGAAGTACAGATGGTGGTAGAGGGCGTGTATTCCGCTAAAGCGGCCATGGAACTGTCGAAAAAATATGATGTTCAGCTGCCTATTATCGAGCAGGTAAATGAAGTGCTCTTTGATGGTAAGCCCGCGGATCAGGCGGTAAAAGAACTGATGCTTCGTGACAAGAAGCTGGAAGTATCCCACCTGCCCTGGCCGGAAGAATAGACCCGTAAGGCGGCTCCTGCCAGCAGCAAAATTTTAAGTGTTGACAGAAAAACGCAGACTGGCTATAATAAGGTCATGTTTAGCGCAAACATAGGATAAGAAGAATGCGATGAAGGGAAGAAGTACTGTTCCTCCACTTCTGACAGAGAGCAGCCGGTCGGTGAGAGGCGCACAGAAGCAGAGCAGGAATACATCCCGGAGCAGCCGGTGGAAAGAGAAGGATCAGTAGATTTTATGAGAGGATCCCGAACGAGTAGATCAGGACGGCAGGCACCGATATCGGCCGAAGTATTGATAGATACTTACTGAGCTGTCAGATGTGAGTCTGGCTGGAACATTAGGTGGTAACACGAGTGATTAAGCTCGTCCTTTTGAAAAAGGGGCGGGCTTTTTTAGTGCCTTTGGAGCCGATTCCCCCAAAATGTAAAAAAGGTATACAGAGTAAAAAGAACCCAAAAAGGAGAAGAGAAAATGACAGTATTTGACGAATTAAAAGCAAGAGGACTGCTGGCACAGCTGACAGATGAAGAGGAGATCAAGGAACTGATCAATAACGGAAAGGCTACCTTCTATATCGGTTTTGATCCTACTGCAGACAGTCTTCACGTGGGGCATTTCATGGCCCTGTGCCTGATGAAGAGAATGCAGATGGCAGGCAACAAGCCCATCGCTCTGATCGGTGGAGGAACTGCGATGATCGGTGATCCCTCCGGCAGAAGCGATATGCGTACCATGATGACCAAGGAGACCATTCAGCATAACGTAGACTGCTTCAAGAAGCAGATGAGCCGTTTTATTGATTTCAGTGACGGCAAGG
Source organism: Waltera sp. (assembly GCF_046969025.1). Taxonomy (NCBI): domain Bacteria; kingdom Bacillati; phylum Bacillota; class Clostridia; order Lachnospirales; family Lachnospiraceae; genus Waltera; species Waltera sp. The sequence continues at coordinate 21,446 of NZ_JBKVQF010000019.1, forward strand.
CACTGATGGTCAACAATGCGGACTGGCTGTTGAACCTGAATTACGTGGAACTGTTGAGAGACGTGGGAGCACATTTCAGTGTCAACCGTATGCTGACCGCAGAGTGCTACAAGCAGAGAATGGAGAAGGGCTTAAGCTTTCTTGAATTCAACTACATGATCATGCAGAGCTTTGACTTCCTGACCTTATATCAGAAATACGGCTGTAACATGCAGTTCGGCGGTGACGACCAGTGGAGCAACATGCTGGGTGGTACGGAACTGATCCGCAGAAAGCTGGGCAAGGATGCTTACGCCATGACCATTACCCTGCTGTTGAATTCCGAGGGCAAGAAGATGGGTAAGACCCAGAAGGGTGCCGTATGGCTGGATCCCAACAAGACCACTCCCTTCGAGTTCTACCAGTACTGGAGAAACGTAGCAGATGCCGATGTTCTGAAGTGCCTGCGAATGCTGACCTTCCTGCCCTTAGAGCAGATCGATGAGATGGACAAATGGGAAGGCAGCCAGCTGAATCAGGCGAAGGAGATTCTGGCATACGAACTGACCAATCTGGTACATGGCGAGGAAGAGGCTAAGAAGGCACAGGAGAGTGCAAGAGCACTGTTTACCGGTGGCAATGCTGCAGAGATGCCTACCAGCGAGCTGACAGAGGCTGATTTTGTGGATGGTAAGATCGATATTCTCGGTGTTCTGGTAAAATCCGGTTTGTCTGCATCCCGCAGTGAAGCAAGACGTGCTGTAGAACAGGGCGGTGTTGTCGTAGCGGATGAGAAAGTTACCGATGTAAAGACTACTTACGCTCCCGAGCAGTTTGATGGAGAGGGCCTGGTAGTCCGCAGAGGTAAGAAGAACTTCAAGAGAGTCGTTATGAAGTAATAAAAGATAAGAATAACAGAAAATTCTAAGGATGGGATCTTTCACGTAAAAACGGTGTGAGATCCCATTTTTATTGATATTTTTCTTGCATTTATGGATATGATATGGTTTAATATGGTTAGTGTGTTAAAAAAATATCAAAAGGCGGTAATGTGATATGAGCAGCATGAGAGGGATCGATACTCCGGTAAGACAGCGGAGAAGAAGGGTGTTTAAGGAAGTGGCCAATCTGGCTTACAATTCCAAGAATCTGAAGGATGATATGGAGGCGCTGCCTTATAAGATCGTAGACTATGAAGAGTCGGAGTTTTGGGAGAGCGTCTATCGTGACAGAGCGATCATCCGTGAGCGCATCCGTCTGGCCATGGGTATGAGCTTACGCCCGGAGAACCGCGAGCATCCCGGACATCTGACACAGGGACTTGAAGAGAGCAATATTGATGAAAAATATTATGAACCCCCTCTGATGCAGGTCATTCCTTCGGCATGCAATGCCTGCCCGGAGAACCGTTACGAGGTGACCAGCTCCTGTATGGGATGTCTGGCGCATCCCTGTCAGAGTGTCTGTCCCAAGGGCGCGATCTCTATGAAAAACGGCAAGTCTGTTATTGATCAGGAGAAATGCATTAAGTGCGGAAAATGTCGTGAAATCTGCCCTTATGATGCAATTTGTCATAAAGAGCGTCCCTGTAAGGCTGCCTGCGGTATTGGAGCCATTACATCTGACCATGTGGGAAGAGCTGTAATCGACAATGAGAAATGTGTATCCTGTGGTCAGTGTATGGTAAGCTGCCCCTTTGGTGCCATTGCTGACAAGTCCCAGATCTTCCAGCTGATCCGTGCCATGCAGTCCGGCCGCACGATCATTGCACAGGTGGCACCTGCTTTTGCTGGACAGTTTGGTCCCAAGGTAACGCCGGAGATGTTCAAGACAGCACTGAAGGAACTGGGATTTGCGGATGTATATGAAACTGCTCTGGGTGCGGATATGGGATGTATGGCGGAAGCAGAGCATTATGTAAAGGAAGTAGCCACAGGTAAGCAACAGTTTGCGCTGACTTCCTGCTGTCCTTCCTGGTCCGTGATGGCGAAGAATCTGTTCCCGGAGACCATTGACAAGATCAGCAACGAGCTGACTCCTATGGTAGCCACCGCCCGTCTGATCAAACAGGAGCATCCGGATGCTTCCGTGGTATTCATCGGACCCTGTGCTTCCAAGAAGCTGGAAGCCAGCAGACGTACCGTTCGATCCGATGTGGACTTTGTCATCACTTTTGAAGAACTTACCGGTATGTTCGAGGCCAAGGGAATTCTGCTGGACGAGATCAAGGCCATGGACGAGATGAAGGATGCCACCTCCGCCGGAAGAGGTTATGGTGTGGCAGGCGGCGTTGCCAATGCCATCAAGGACTGCATCGAGAAATACTATCCCGGTACACCGGTCAATATCCAGCATGCGGAGAGCCTGGCAGAATGTAAGAAAGCCTTGCTCCTTGCCAAGGCCGGCAAGATGAACGGTTGCCTGATCGAGGGCATGGCCTGCCCCGGAGGCTGTATCGCCGGAGCCGGCACCAACATCGCCATCCCCGTAGCTGCCAGAGCCGTGGACAAGTTCAAGAACGAAGCTGAGAAGAAAGTGCCTGATGAAAGTGTGGATCAGGAAATGGTGGAACTGGAAAAAGAATAAACACTGCAACAGAACAGATATATCCCGAAAACGAAACCGTCACATTACCGTGGCGGTTTTGTTGCGCGCATAGAGATAAAATTAGAGAAACTATTCAGAATAGTTACAAATGGCATATTGTTATTTCGGGAAAGATACTATAAAATAGCGTGGAGAACTTTTAGGAGAAACTATTTTATGAACATTCAGGACAGTATTATATTTTTTATGGAAATCTTAGGAACCATCGCTTTTGCAGCATCAGGTGCCATGGTGGGGATCCGGAAACGGATGGATATTTTCGGCATCTGTGTGCTGGGCGTGGTGACGGCTGTAGGTGGTGGTATGACCAGAGACGTGATCCTTGGGAAATTACCTTCGGCACTGGAGAAACCGGTATATGTCGGTGTCTCGGTGGCTACAGCACTGGCTATTTTTATACTGCTTTATATCAAACAGGATCTTTTGAGCGGCAGACTGGGAACCTTTTATGACAAAGCGATGTTAGGCATGGACTCTGTAGGACTGGGAATTTTTACTTCCCTGGGTGTGATGTCTGGCATCGACAACGGCTATCCGGACAATACCTTTTTGCTGGTATTTATCGGCATGCTCACCGGCGTGGGCGGCGGTCTGATGCGTGACATGATGGCGGGAGAGGAACCGTATATTTTCGTAAAGCATATTTATGCCTGTGCCTCTCTGGTAGGCGGTATCTGCTGCGTCTGGCTGTACCGCAGTATCGGCAGACTTCCCGCGGTATTTATCGCTGCCTTTGTGGTCATGGCGATCCGGTTTCTGGCGGCACACTTTCGGTGGAATCTGCCCCATCCGAAAACCTTGTCTTAACTGTTGCAGTTTTTGAAAAAAGGCGGTAGAATAAGGAAGTAGTTCTACCTTCTGAGAGAGGGCGGACAGGAATATATAAGCAGGGAAGCGTAGGCCGGAAGGTACAGAACGGATACGGATCGCCTGCGGAAATGAGGAGAAAATGACAAAGATCAGAACAAGATACGCACCCAGCCCTACCGGTAAAATGCATGTAGGTAATCTGCGGTCCGCATTATATGAATTTTTGATTGCAAAGCATGCCGGCGGAGATTTTATGCTCCGCATCGAGGATACAGATCAGGAACGTTATGTGGAAGGTGCTACCGAGATCATCTATCGTACCCTGGAGAAGACCGGACTGGTACATGACGAAGGCCCGGATAAGGACGGCGGTTATGGTCCTTACGTGCAGAGTGAACGTATGAAAACCGGTATTTATATGAAATATGCCAAGGAACTGATCGATAAGGGAGAAGCTTATTACTGTTTCTGTGACAAGGAGAGACTGGCTTCCCTGAAGACCGAAGTTGTGGATGGTAAGGAGATCACCGTATATGACAAGCACTGCCTGTCCCTGTCCAAAGAAGAGATTGAGGCAAATCTTGCCGCAGGCAAGCCTTTTGTCATCCGTCAGAACAACCCCAAGGAAGGCACCACGACTTTCCATGACGAGTTATACGGAGACATTACAGTAGATAACTCCCAGCTGGATGATATGATCTTGATCAAATCCGACGGTTACCCTACCTATAACTTTGCAAACGTGGTAGATGACCATACCATGAATATCACCCATGTGGTACGAGGCAACGAATATCTGTCCTCCTCCCCCAAATATGTACGTCTGTACGAAGCTTTCGGATGGCAGGTACCGGTATATATCCATCTGCCGCTGATCACCGATGAGAACCACAAGAAGCTGTCCAAGAGAAGCGGACATGCTTCCTTCGAGGATCTGATCGATCAGGGATTCATTACCGAAGCCATCGTGAACTATGTGGCACTGCTTGGATGGAGCCCGGAGGATAACCGCGAGATTTTCTCTCTGGATGAATTGATCAAGGAGTTCGATTACCATCGCATCAGCAAGTCCCCGGCAGTCTTCGATATCGTGAAATTGCGTTGGATGAATGGTGAATATCTGAAGGCTATGGATTTCGACAAGTTCTATGAGATGGCAGAGCCTTACCTGAAGGCAGCGATTAGCAAGCCTCTGGATCTGAAGAAGATCGCAGCCATGGTAAAGACCCGAATCGAAGTATTCCCGGATATTGCCGGACTGGTAGATTTCTTTGAGGAGCTTCCGGAATATGACGTGGCGATGTATACACACAAGAAGATGAAGACTACCGCAGAGACTTCTCTGGAGGTATTGAAAGATCTGCTTCCGATCCTGGAGGCACAGGAGGATTACAGCAATGACGGGCTGTATCAGACTCTTGTAAAATATGTGGAGGAAAAAGGCTGTAAGAACGGCTATGTGATGTGGCCGATCCGTACCGCCGTATCCGGCAAGCAGATGACACCTGCCGGTGCTACGGAGATTATGGAAGTCCTGGGCAAAGAGGAATCTCTGGCAAGAATCCGCAAAGGAATCGAGTTATTACAGGCAAATGTCTGATCTGACATGCTTAAATGCCTCCCAGCGGGAGGCTGTCACGTTCGGAGAGGGACCGCTGTTATTACTGGCGGGCCCCGGCTCCGGCAAGACATTTACCATCACCCAGAGGATCCTGTATCTGATCCGGGAACGCCGGATCACCCCGGAGAAGCTTCTGGTGATCACCTTTACCAGAGAAGCGGCTCTATCCATGAGGCAGCGCTTTGCGCAGATATCTCCACAGGAAGTGCATACCGTCAATTTTGGAACATTTCATTCTGTTTTCTATCAAATCCTGCTCCAGTCGGGCAGAATTTCATCAGGCAATATTTTAAACGACAGACAAAAAAGAGATCTTATCCTTCCCATTTTGAAGAAAATAACAGACTGTAAAAAAAGATCCGCAGCGGAAGTAACGGAGCTTGCCGGGAACTATCTTGCTGCCATCGGTTATTACAAAAATACCGGCGATATTGAGAACAGCAGAAAGAAGCTTCCGGAAGAAGAAAAACAACATTTTTCCAGGATCTATGAAGCTTATGAGGAGGCGAGAAAAAATACCGGAGGCCTTGATTTTGAGGATATGTTAAAGGAATGCGAGGAGTTTCTGCAAAGGGATCCGGTGCAGCGTACATACTGGCAGAACCGGTTTGAATATATACTGATCGATGAATTTCAGGATATCAATTACAGACAGTACAGTATCGTGAAAATTCTGGCGGAAAAACATAGAAATATTTTTGCAGTGGGGGATGATGATCAGGCCATTTACGGATTCCGCGGAGCCAGACCAGCCTGCATGAGACAGTTTGTAGAGGAATTTGGTGCAAAGCAGATCCTTCTTCGGACGAATTATCGCAGTCATCCGGATATCGTGGAGGCATCCCTGGCGGTGATAGATGAGAATAAGGACCGTTTTCATAAGGATCTGGAGCCTTGCGAGGCGCATAGACGGCAGGCAGGGGATCATAAGACTGACGCCGGATACCGGAAGGAATATCGGGTAAAAATCAGGGAATTCAGTGAGGCTTCGGAACAAATGAGGTATCTGGTACAAAGCTTGAAAAATCGGATAAATGGGGAGACCTGTGCTGTATTGTTCCGGACAAATCTGGCCATGCAGGGCGTGGCGGCGAGACTTACCGGGGAGGGGATCCCTTTTTCCATGAAAGAGAAGGGGAGAAACATTTATGACCATTTTATCGCACAGGATCTTCTGTCCTATCTGCGGATCGCGCAGGGGTGTGCTACAAGAGCGGATTACCTGAGGGTGAGCAACAGACCATATCGGAATATTTCCAGAGAGGCTTTTGGTGCCGAAGCATCTTTACCGGCTTTGAAGAAATATTATGAAGATCTGACTGCGGGAAGTCCGGACGCGGGGCAGCAAAAGGCGCAGAAAGCGGTCGGAGTATGGATACGACAGATGGAATTTGTAAAAAATACGGAACTGAAGCTTGCAATGGCATTTTTGCGTAAGGCGTGCGGCTATGAGAGATACCTGCGGGTGAGAGCTGCACAGGAGGGAAAAACAGATCTGACGGAATGGCAGGAAGTGCTGGATTTTATCACGGAGGATGCGGGACGATACCGAAGCCTTGAAGAATGGCAGGAAGCACAGGAGCTTTACCGGGAACAACTGCAATGCAGGGAAACTGTAAGGAGTGGCATGCAGAAGAAGCAGGAAAAACAGGAAAACAGCGGGATCACTCTGCTGACGGTACATGCGGCAAAGGGGCTGGAATTCGACCATGTGTGGATCCCGGACTGTAATGAGAAGACCTTTCCCCACGGAAGCTCCCGGGAGCCGGAGCATTGTGAAGAGGAACGACGGATCTTCTATGTGGCGATGACACGGGCAAAAAAAGACCTGGAACTTCTCTGCCTTACAGGCACGAGAGAGCGTCCCAGGTTCCCTTCCAGATTCCTTATTCCTCTGAATCGTTATCATCGATGATCTCGTCAAATTCACAGCTGTCGAGATACTCATCAAAAGCATCGGCAACCTTTTCGTAGACATCATCATCTTCAATGTATGCGAGAATGGGTTCTTCATTCGGGTCATCCGGATTCTCGGAATATCCGTAGAACCATACTTCTCCGTCTTCGTTTTCGCCGTCCTCGTCCAGAGGCAACAGTACGATATAGTCCTTGGCCTCTACGGTGAGAATGGTAATGATGGCACAGTTGACAACAGTGCCGTCTTCCAGCTCCAGCTCAACGGTCATTTCTTCATCTTCATAGCTTTCTTTTTTACCCATGGGAATCCTCCTGTTATGTTTATTGGGTGTAACAGTACTTTGTTCCTTTATTATAACCGCTTACGGATATTCTTGCAATGCTTGTTTTTCTTACACTTACAGACTATAATAAAAATGGACAAAGAGACTGTAAGTGATAGAAAACTGGAAGATGGGGTATGACAATGACAGAAAAAAAGCATGCAATAAAGCCTTACCCTCTGGGGGCGCATGTGGAGGACGGAGCCATCCGTTTTGCCTATGCGTCCGGGAAAAAGGATTGCGGCATTCTCATATATGACAGAAAGAGTGGAAAAAAAACGCACAGGGTTCCGTTTCGACAGGAGGAACGGATGGGAAATGTGTACTGTAAATATCTGGAACTGGAGCCGGGAAATGTCGGGTATCAGTTCTATGAAGGGGAGCGTACTGTGCCGGATCTGCATGCACAGGGGTTCCTGCGTAAGCCTGCTTATGGGAAAATACGTAAGCCTGCGGATCGCATTGCAGTATTTCCCAACGAAGATTTCGACTGGGAACAGGATATGCACCCTATGCTTCCCTATGAAGACAGCACCTGCTATTGCCTTCATGTGCGTGGTTTTACCATGCATGCCTCATCTCAGGTAACACATCGAGGCACCTTTGCAGGGGTTGTGGAGAAGCTGGACTATCTTCAGGAAATCGGTGTGACAACCGTGGAATTCCAACCGGTCTATGAATTCGATGAGACACCGGAGAAGACGGTGCCGAAGACCTCCGGAGAACTTGCGGCCGTGGCGGGGGAAAAGAACGGAGAAGGTAAATTGCCCGGCTACCGGGTGCTGAACTATTGGGGCTATCGGGAAGGCTTCTATTATGCGCCTAAGGCAGCCTATGCGGCAGGGGAAGACCCAGCAGAAGAGTTTCGTCTTATGGTAAAAGAATTCCATAAGCGAAAAATGGAAGTGATCCTGCAGTTCTATTTCCCCCGGGGAATGGATGCTGCAGAGATCGGGAATATTTTAAGATTCTGGGTATTATCCTATCATGTGGATGGTTTTCATCTGATGGGGGAGGGAGTACCGGCTCAGATGCTGGCTGGAGATCCGGCATTGTCCGGGACAAAACTGTGGCATTATTCCTTTGATACGGAGCAACTCTATGATCCGGCAGTGAAGCCGGAATACCGGAATCTGGCGGAATACCGGGACGATTATCTGTATACCATGCGTCGTTTTCTTAAGGGAGATGACAATATGCTATCGGGCGTATTGTATGAGATGCGTCATATCCCCGCCAATATGGGACGGATCCATTATCTGTCTAATTATTATGGATTTACCCTGATGGATATGGTTTCTTATGACCATAAGCATAACGAAGCCAACGGCGAGGGCAATCGCGACGGTAACGATTATAACTGCAGCTGGAACTGTGGTGAGGAAGGACCGTCCAGACGGAAAAAAGTGCAGGCACTTCGGAAAAAACAGTTACAGAATGCATTTTGTATGTTGTTGCTGACACAGTCCACCCCGTTGATTTTCATGGGGGATGAGTTTGGCAATTCCCAGCAGGGCAACAACAATCCCTATTGCCAGGACAATAAAATCACATGGCTGAACTGGCAGGACAGGGAGAAAAATGCGGAATTATTGAATTTCTGGAAACAGATGATCGCTTTCCGTAAGGCACACCCGATCCTGCATCCTGAGGAAGAGCTTCGGATCCTGGATACGTTATCTTGTGGTTATCCGGATCTGTCCTATCACGGACAGAATGCCTGGAGGCCCCAGACAGAGAGCTATAACCGGCATGTAGGCATTATGTACTGCGGAAAGTATGCAAAGACACCACAGGGTGGGGAGGATTCTTTCCTCTATGTTGCCATGAATATGCACTGGGAGCCGCAGAAACTGGCATTTCCAAAGCTGCCGAAGGGTATGGAATGGAATCTTGTGCTGGCAACGGAGAAGGCGGAAGATACTCTGACAGTGCAGGAGAAAGAAGAACAGTCCAGAGAGCAGACGGGGATCATTGCCCCCAGAAGTATTGCAGTATATGAAGGCGTTGTGATGGCAGCATCACAGGACAAGGAGAAAAAAGTTTCGGCAAGATCTTTAAAAAAGAAAACAGATGTTGCCGGAGAAAGATGATAGAACGAAATGAATATCTGGAAACATTTTAAAACGATCACACATCATAAGATCCTTGTGGCAAAGGGCTGCTTTAAGGTAGGTCTGTATAAACAGGGATTGTTGCATGATATGTCCAAGTATAGTCCCACAGAGTTCTGGGTAGGGGCAAAATACTATCAGGGGACACGCAGCCCCAACAATGCGGAACGAGAAGATATCGGTTATTCCAGCGCCTGGCTGCACCATAAGGGCCGGAATAAACATCATTACGAATACTGGATCGATTACAGCATGCAGGCACTGCCCGGTGGAATGGCTCCGGTGCCGATGCCGGATAAGTATATTGCGGAAATGATCATGGATCGGATCGCTGCCAGCAAGGTCTATATGGGAGGCGAATACACGGACAGGTCTCCTCTTGATTACTATTATCAGGGGACAGATAGGGCACCCATTCATCCGGAGACGAAGGCAAAACTGCTATATGTGCTGGAAATGCTGGCAGAGGAGGGAGAGGAGAAGACCTTCCGGTTTATCAAAGAGGAACTGGTGCAGCATAAACGGTGTATGGACTGGCACCAGCTGGAGAAAGCGGAATAGAATAGTAAAAAACAGTGGTAAGCAGAGGATCCTATGAACTGTATCATTCTGTTATTGTTACTATTTTGTGGTGGAAATTCCTGTAGCAACGGCTGTAGCTGTATAGGAAACAGCAATCGCAGTTCCTGCGGAAACAACAATTCCTGTGGGAATTCCAATAACTCCTGCGGAAGCAGTAGTTCCTGTGGCAGCTCGAATGCCTGCGGCGCACGTTGTCTGGAAGACGAGGGACGCGGTGGAGACAGAGACCGCAGACCGCCCAGACCGGATTTCCCGAATTTCACACCGGTGGATGATCCGGCATTTTCCAGGAGAAATGACGGAAGATGCGAGACCTGTGGATGTGAGCAGAATTCCTGAAAATATGGGTAACAGGAAAGCCCCTGAACTGTCTTGGCAGTTCAGGGGCTTGTTTTGTCTGAAAGACTAGTTGGACATAACTTCTTTCCAGTATTTGTTGTAGAGTTCTTCGCCGTCCTCTCCGAGGTACAGGAAGGTTTCCAGATTGTTATACTGCGTCAGATCCGGGAAAGCAATGGGAGAATTCTTCAGATCTTCATCCTCGATCAGCTCTCTGGCGGCGGTATTAGGAGTACCGTAGGTGATGTACTCGAAATTCTTCAGTGCTACATCCGGACGACACATGAAATCGATGAATTTCTCTGCATTTTCCTTGTTGGGAGCATTCTTCGGGATTACCCAGCCATCGATCCAGACATTGGTGCCTTCCTCGGGAATGACATAATCGAGATCCGGATTTTCGCCGATCACATAAATGGCATCACCGGAGAACATTACACCGATCGCAGCCTCGCCGCCGATCATTTTGTCACGTACCTGATCTACAACATACGCCTGTACCAGAGGCTTCTGGGCGATGAGATCATCGGTAGCTATCTGGAGTTCGGATTCGTCCAGACTGTTAGAAGAGAAGCCGTTTTTCTTCAGAGCAACCATAAAACTGTCTTTAATAGAATCCATCATCAGAATATTGTCAGCATATTTTTCATCCCACAGATCTGCCCATTTGGTGGGAGGGGTATCTACCAGAGTCTTATTATAGATGATTCCTACAGTTCCCCAGCAGTAGGGAACACAGTACTTGTTGCCGGGATCGTAAGCGGCAGCCTGCTCATAATACTCGGCACCGATGTTTTCCTTGGCATTGGGGATCTTGTCATAATCCAGTTCCTGGATCAGGTCGTTTTCAATCATTTTCTGTACCATGTAATCGGAAGGACATACCACATCATAAGCGGAAGAACCAGCTTCTACCTTGGGATACATGATCTCGTTGGTCTCGAACTCATCGTAGACCACTTTGATTCCGGTCTCTTTTTCGAACATGGTGATCGTATCGGGATCGATATATTCACCCCAGTTGTAGACGATGACTTCACCGTTTTCACCACCGGCGGAAGAGGACCCGCAGCCGGTCAGAGCAGTTGCGGTAAGGATACCGCACAGAAGCAGTGCAATAAATTTTTTCATTTCTTTTCCTCCTGAATCTATTTTCAAAGAATTATTTCTTCTTCTTTGCCATGGGCATGTAGTTCACCAGTAAAAGCAGAACCAGTACCGTCACAAAAATGATGGTGGACAATGCATACATTTCCGGCTTGATGCCCTTCTTTACCTCAGTGTAGATTTTGGTGGACAGTGTGTCGACACCGGGACCTTTGGTAAAGTGGGTAATGATAAAATCATCCAGTGACATGGTAAATGCCATCAGGAAACCGGAAAGGATACCCGGCAGGATATCCGGAAATACCACCTTGAAAAAGGCGTAGGTCTGGGAAGCACCCAGGTCAAGGGCGGCCTCATACGTGCTGGGGTTCAACTGCTTCATACGGGGCATTACGCTTAAGATCACATAAGGAATATTAAACGTAATGTGTGACAGCAGAATCGTACCAAAACCAAATTTGGCTCCAAGGCTTAAGAACAGAAGCATCAGGGAGATACCGGTAACAATCTCTGCGTTCAGCATGGGAATATTTGTGATTCCCATAAGGATCGTACGACTGGTACGCTTCATGGATTGCATGGCAATACAGGCAATCGTACCAATGAAGGTGGCAATCAGTGCAGACAACACAGCCAGCGCCAGTGTATTCCACAGAGCCTGCATGATCTGTTCGTTCTGGAACAGGGCAGCATACCATTTGGTCGTAAAACCTCCCCATTTTGCACGGGTCTTGCTGGCGTTGAAGGAGAGTACGATCAGGGTAACGATGGGGGCATACAAAAAGATAAAGATCAGCCCCAGATATATTTTCTGTGCCGTTGTTTTGATCATAATGTGTTCGCCTCCCCCTCTTTATCCGTGATTACGGAGATCACCATATTGAAGATAATGAACAGCATCAGTACGATGGAAAGTCCGCTTCCCAGATTCCAGTTGCCGGTCTGGGTAAATTCCTGTTCGATGACATTACCAATGAGCAGGATTTTGCTGCCGCCTAAGATCTTACTGATCACGAAAGTGGTCAGGGCGGGGACAAATACCATAGTGATACCGCTGAACATGCCGGGCAGACTTAAGGGGAAGATGATCCGTACAAAGGTCTGCACACCGTTGGCACCAAGATCATAAGCGGCGTTGATTACGCTCTTGTCGATCTTGATCAGTACATTATAAAGAGGCAGTACCATAAAAGGCAAAAAGTTGTATACCATACCCAGTACGATGGCAGAGGGTGTATTGATAATATTTAACGCCGGCAGATGCAGGGTGGAGAGGATGCTGTTGATGACACCTGTCTTCTCAAGCAGTGTCTGCCATGCCAGGGTACGAAGCAGGAAGTTCATCCACATGGGCAGGATAAAGATCAATACCAGAAACGAGTTCTGGTTGACATTCATGTTACACAGGATCATGGCAAGGGGATATGCCAGAAGCAGGCAGATCACAGTGCTGATCACGGATAACTTCAGCGCTTCCCACAGAGCCTTGGAATGCTCGGCGGTTGCGATCGCCAGAATATTATCCAGCGTAAAAGCACCGCTCTTATCGGTCAGACCATAGTAGAAGACCATGCACAGGGGCACGATGACAAACATGGCTGACCAGAAGATAAAAGGGAGCGATAATAATTTTTTATTCATTGACTCCAATCGCCTCCTCATCCTCGGATTCCGGCTTCTTCATGATCTGGATGTTGAACGGATCCACTTTGATGCCGACTTTGGTCCCGACAGGAACCATTTTCGTGGACTGTACCAGCCACTCGAAACCGTTGGCCATAACTTCCATTTCGTAATGGACACCTTTGAAAATGGAATGGGTCAGTGTACCCTGGATAATACCTTCTTCCGGTGATACCAGCTCCACGTCCTCGGGACGGATGACTACGTCGACGGGCTTGTTTTCTCCGAAACCGGTATCCACACATTCAAAGCGGGCACCAAGGATCTCTACCAGACGATCTCTGATCATGGTTGCACCGATAATGTTACTGTCACCGATAAAGTCGGCAACGAAAGCGTTCTCCGGCTCGTTGTAGATACTTTCGGGAGTGCCGATCTGCTGGATATAGCCCTGGTTCATGACCACGATGGTATCGGACATGGTCAGAGCCTCCTCCTGGTCGTGGGTGACATAGATAAAGGTAATTCCCAACTCATTTTTCAGACGGATCAGTTCGTACTGCATGTCCTGACGCAGTTTCAGATCCAGTGCACCCAGAGGCTCATCCAACAGCAGAAGCTTGGGCTCATTTACGATAGCACGGGCAATGGCGATACGCTGCTGCTGACCGCCGCTTAAGGAATCCGGCATACGGTTCTCGAAACCGTCCAGATTGACTAACTTCAGGGCATATTTAATTTTATCATTAATATAAGATTTACTTTTACCGCTGATCTTTAATCCGAAAGCAATGTTCTCCGCAATGGTCATATGAGGGAAAAGAGCATACTTCTGGAATACGGTATTTAAATTGCGCTTATTGGGTGGAAGGTTAGTGATATCCCGGCCTTCGAAAATGACCTGACCTTTATCAGGGGTCTCGAAACCGCCCAAGATACGGAGGGTTGTAGTCTTTCCGCAGCCACTGGGGCCCAACAGAGTCAGAAACTCGTTCTCGCGGATGTACAGATTGAGATCATCCAGAACCATCTGATTGTCAAATGATTTTGAGATGTTCACTAAATTGACTAAAGCATTTTTCATCAATTTTTTCCTTCCTGATGTAAAAAATCCTGCAAAAAATCCTCGAAAAACCTAAATGAAAATTTTTTGCAAGTCGAATTAATATTATACGTAAATACACGGAAAGTCAATGTGAAGTTTTGCAATTTCTGGCCTAATTTACATAAACTTTACCCTGTGGAAAAAACAGGAGTATTTTTCGGCAATTTTGCAGAAAAAATGTTTCACAATTTTCAGAATTGTGCTATATTTATAAACATAAAAAAGACATAGAACGCTAAGGAGGATCCGGTCATGAGCAAGGAAAAATATGTTGCCTACATTTCCAGTTACACACAGGGGGACAGTCATGGCATCAGAATATATGATGTGGATATGAAAAACGGCCGTTTCAAGGAGAAAGATAAGGTAGAGATCACGAACTCTTCCTATCTGACCATTTCCCACAACGGAAAGTTTCTTTATTCTATAACGGATTTTGGTGTGGAGGCTTATACCATCCAGCCGGACGGAGATCTGGAGCTGATCAACTTTGCACCAATCAATGGTATGAGAGGCTGCTATGTTTCTACGGATTATACGGATCAGTATCTGTTTGTAGCCGGTTATCATGACGGTAAGCTGACAGTACTCAGACTGAAAGAGGACGGTTCCATCGGCGAAATCACTGATGAAATCTACCACAAGGGTCTGGGCAGTATGGCAGAGCGGAATTTCCGTCCCCATATCAACTGTGCCCGCATGACACATGATAATAAGTATCTTCTGGTGGCAGATCAGGGTATGGATCATGTCAATGTATATCGTTTTGATGTGGAGAAGGGCAAGGTAAAGCTGGAGGATATCATCCGCAGTGAGATGGAATCCGCCCCCCGTCATATCAAGATTTCCGAGGATGGCAGGTATATTTACATTCTCCATGAATTAAAGTGTTATATTGATGTATACGAATATGCGGACAATAATAACGACCCTACCTTTGAGAAGATCCAGACGGTAGAGCTGATCAAGCTGACCAGAGGCAACACCAACAGTGCCAGCGCCTTCAGTTTTTCATTGGATTACAATTATCTGCTCAGTTCCATTGCAGGGGATAATTCTGTTATCGTATTTGATGTAGACAAGAAGACAGGACTTTTGAAGAAGAACTTCCTGCTGCCGATCAGCGGTGAGTATCCCAAGGATGCAGAGTTCTTCCCGGACAATAAGTTTCTGGTGTCTTTGAATCATGAAAGTAATACGATGACCTTCTTCCATATTGATCTGGAGCATGGAACGATGATCATGAATGGACCGGCAATGAAGGTCAATATGCCCAACTGTATTTTGTTCCATAAGTTGGGGTAGGTATTATTTTAGTAATAACCCCCCGCAGCCTCGGCTGGGGTAAGAAACGCGGCACGCTTTCGCTCTGTCGCAGAGCGTAACGGCACATAAGCGGTCAGAATACGCCCGCTAAGTGCTGACGTCTGCTTACGGCCTGCTTATTCTTACACCCATCCGGGGCTGCTTGCTTATTTTAATAACCTTGTGATATGAGATGGGATTTGGTAAAATAAGAACATATAGAAATTGGGAGGTAGGAGTATGGCACAGATCAGACCATTTAGGGCATATCGTCCCTGTCAGGGGATGGAGAAAAGGATTGCGGCGCTTCCTTATGATGTATATAACAGGGAGGAAGCGTGTGAAGTGGTGAAGAAGAATCCGGACTCTTTTCTGGTGGTTGATCGGGCGGAGACGCAGTTTGGCGAGGAAGTAGACACATATGCGGACTGTGTGTATGAGAAAGCGGATCAGCTGCTTCGGGAGAAAATTCAGGAAGGAAAATTTGTACAGGATCCGACGCCATGTTTCTATCTGTATGAACTGACCATGGACGGGAACAGCCAGACCGGTGTAGTGGCTTGTGCCTCTATTGACGATTACCGGAACAATGTGATCAAAAAGCATGAAAATACCAGAGCGGATAAGGAGGAAGACCGTATCCGCCATGTAGATACCTGCAGTATGCAGACGGGGCCCATTTTCCTGGCATATCGGGCGAAAGAGGAACTGCAGAACAAGATCGGAGAGATCAAAACACAGACACCGGTATACGATTTTGTCAGTGAGGACGGCATCGAACATCGTGTGTGGGTGATTTCGGAGGCTGCGGATGTGGCAATGATTGAAGAGGCATTTGCAAAGATCCCGGCTATTTATATTGCGGACGGTCATCATCGTTGTGCCTCAGCGGTAAAGGTGGGATTAAAGCGCAGAGAGCAGCATCCGGATTATACGGGAGAAGAGGAATTCAATTATTTCCTGTCGGTGATTTTCCCAGATGAAGAACTGCAGATCCTGGATTATAACCGGGTGGTGAAGGATTTAAACGGTATGGATGTCGATGCGTTCCTGGCAGCCATCGAAGAACATTTTATGATAGAGAAAAAAGGACGTATTCCTTACCGGCCGGAGAAAAAAGGAGCTTTCGGTATGTTCCTGGAAGATGAGTGGTACTGTCTTACAGCGAAGAAGGAGATTCGGAGCGAAGATGCTGTGGAAGGACTGGATGTATCTCTTTTACAAAATTACCTGTTGAATCCTGTTCTGGGAATCGAAGATCCAAAGACCGATAAGCGGATCGATTTTGTGGGAGGTATCCGGGGACTTGCGGAACTGGAGCGGAGAGTACATACCGATATGAAGGTGGCATTTTCCATGTATCCTACTTCCATCGGGGAACTTTTTGCAGTGGCGGATGCGGGACGTCTGATGCCTCCGAAGTCCACCTGGTTCGAGCCGAAGCTGCGCAGCGGTCTGTTTCTGCATGAGATAGAGCGGTAATACCTACGACCGGATAAGCAAAATAGTGACAGAATAGAATGCAGCAGACTACACGCCGCAGAAAAGAGGGAATATGACAAACAAACTTTATAAACTGATGAACTGGGCAAAGATAGAAGAAATCACTTATTCTGAATGTGATAATCCCCATGAACTGTTAGGACCTCATAAGCAGGGAAGTAAAATGCTGGTACAGGCATTCTTCCCGGGAGCAGAAAAGGTGACGATCCACTGGAAGAAGACAGGACAGGTAGGCGAAGCTTTTCTGGCAGATGTCCCTATGGAACTGGCAGACGAAGAAGGTTATTTCGCAGCCCTGATAAATGCCGGGAAGATGGCACCTTATGAATATGTGGTGGAATATGGAAAGACAGAAGAGCGTGAAGCCCACAGAATGATCTGCGGCGATGCTTACCGGCATGTTCCCCAGATCACGAAGGAAGATATGGATCGTTTTGCAGTCGGTGTTCATTACACCATTTATGAAAAACTGGGCGCACATCCCATGGAACTGGACGGAGAGAGTGGAACCTATTTTGCCGTCTGGGCACCGAACGCCATGCGCATCAGTGTAGTGGGGGATTTCAACGGATGGGACGGACGGATCCACCAGATGAGACGCCTGGGAGATTCCGGTATTTTCGAATTGTTCATTCCCGGCGCAGAAGCAGGAGACTGCTATAAATATGAATTGAAGATCAAAGGTGGACTGACTTATCTGAAAGCAGACCCTTACGGCAACGCCGCGCAGAAGAGACCGGAGACAGCTTCCGTCATCGCTGACCTGCGAGATTTTTCGTGGGATGACAGCGAATTCTTGAAAAAAAGGGAAAGCTACCAGTGCGGAAATGCTCCGGTCAGTGTGTATGAAATGTATCTGGGAAGCTTTGTGACGCCGGACGAGGGACAGGATTATGCGAACTATCGTGAGATCGCTCCGAAGGTCATTGACTATGTAAAAAAAATGGGATACACCCATGTGGAACTGATGCCGGTTATGGAACATCCTCTGGATGCTTCCTGGGGCTATCAGGTGATCGGTTATTATGCCCCTACCGCCAGATACGGTACACCGGAGGACTTTATGTTCTTCGTGAATGAACTGCATAAGGCGGGAATCGGCGTGATCCTTGACTGGGTACCGGCACATTTTCCCAGAGATACTTACGGATTGTCCGGCTTTGACGGCACCTGTCTCTATGAGCATCAGGATCCCAGGCAGGGAAACCATCCTCACTGGGGAACGCTGATCTACAACTACGGCCGTCCCCAGGTATCCAATTACCTGATCGCCAATGCTTTATTCTGGGTGGAAAAATATCATGCAGACGGTATCCGGATGGATGCGGTAGCCAGTATGCTTTATCTGGACTACGGCAAACAGGACGGGGAATGGATTCCCAATATGTACGGTGGTAATGAGAATCTGGAAGCCATCGAGCTGATCAAACACTTTAATTCAATCCTCAAAAAGAGAGATCCCGGGGTATTGTCCATTGCAGAGGAAAGCACGGCATTTCCCATGATCACCGGATCACTGGAGGAAGGCGGACTGGGATTTGACCTGAAGTGGAACATGGGCTTCATGAATGACTATCTGGATTATATCAAATACGATCCCTATTTCCGCAGCCACCACCACGGAGAGCTTACTTTCAGCATGATCTATGCCTACAGTGAGAAGTTCATGCTGGTATTTTCCCATGATGAAGTGGTACACGGCAAGGGAACTCTGCTTGGTAAAATGCCTGGAGACAGGGCACAGAAGCTTGCTAATTTACGCCTGACTTACGGTTATATGATGACCCATCCCGGCAAGAAGCTTCTCTTCATGGGACAGGATCTGGCGGAAGAGAAAGAATGGAACGAAATGCGTCAGGTAGAGTGGCAGCTGGAGGAACAGAAGGAAAATGCCGGTGTCCAGAAACTGGTGAAGGATCTGAATGTACTTTACAGAGAGAATAAGGCATTGTATGAATGCGATGATCAGGCCAAAGGCTTCCAGTGGATGAACGAGATCTCTGCCAATGAATGCTATGTAAGCTTTGTGCGTAAGGGAGAAGAGGCAGAGGAACTGCTTCTGGTCGTAGCAAACTTCTCCGGAGTACCCAGAGAGATCACCACAGGTGTGCCTTACGAGGGAAAATACAAGGAGATCCTGAACACGGATGCTGTGCAATATGGCGGTACCGGTGTGGTCAATGACCGTGTGAAACGTGCGGAGGACGTGGAATGGGATGACAAAAAGCAGTCCGTTACCGTGAAAATGGCTCCCCTTTCCTTAAGCATTCTGCAGTTTATTCCTTATACCGAGGCAGAACTGGAAAAAGTGATCGAGAAGCGTATCCGCAAGAATACACCGATCCGCAAGACCGCAGGCAAGACTACAAAAAGAAAACAGGAGAAATAAGGCAACATGGATCTGACAGATAACGTAATTGAAGAGGTGCAGAAAAAAGAAGGACTGATCGCATCTTTCCTGGATACCCTGCCGGAAAAGGCACTGAATCTTGGCATCCGGATCGGACTGGCACTGGTATTCTTTTTCATTGGAATGCAGCTGATCAGGCTGATCCGCAAGATCATCCGTAAATCTATGAACCGGGCGGGAGCAGAGATCGGTGTGATCCAGTTCGTGGACTCTTTTGTAAAAGCTTCTTTATATATAATACTGATCCTGACACTGGCGTCCTCCTTCGGCGTGGACGCAGCCAGCATTGTTGCGTTGCTGGGATCGGCCGGCGTGGCCATCGGTCTGGCAGTGCAGGGAAGTCTGTCTAATCTGGCGGGCGGTGTGCTGATTTTATTATTGAAGCCGTTTAAGGTGGGAGATTACATTGTGGAAGGCTCCTCCGGTAAGGAAGGTACAGTAAAAGAGATCCAGATCTTCTATACAAATCTGTTAACCTATGATAATCAGACGATTATTCTTCCAAACGGCAATCTGGCAAATAACACCATTGTGAATGTCACTGCTGCCGAATCCAGGCGATGTGATGTGAAGGTGTCTATTGCTTACAGCGCAGATATTAAGAAGGCAAAGGAAGTTCTGACAAAGGTTCTCTCTGAAGATCCCGATACTATAAAGGAAAGAGAGCATTTTGTATTTGTAGATGAACTGGCAGACTCCGGAATCAACCTATGTGTACGCTGCTGGTTCAAAAATGAGGATTTCTGGCAGGGAAAATGGCGTATTACCGAACAGTGTAAGTATGCACTTGATAAAGCAGAAATTGAAATACCGTTCCCGCAGATGGATGTGCATATGCGTTAATTAAAAATAGATATTGAATTTTACAGACTATAATGATAATATTACCGTTGTGATTCAATGTTTTAATATTTACATTTTTAGGAGGAAAAAATTATGAAAAAGTTTCTGGCACTTGCACTTGCATCTGTCATGGCTGTTTCTCTGGTAGCATGCGGCAGCACCAATGCTGACACCAATGCAGAATCCAGTGCGGCAGCTACCACCACTGCAACAACTGCAGAGAGCAGCAGTGAAGAACCCGGTCTGAAGATCGCTATCGTATCCAGCCCCTCCGGCGTGGATGACGGTTCCTTCAATCAGGACAACTACAACGGTGTTCTGAAGTTCATTGAGGAGAATCCGAATGCAACCGTAACCCCCATCCGTGAAGAGACCGGTGACAGCGCAGCAGCTGTTCAGGCTGTAGCTGATGTTGTAGCTGATTATGATGTTATTGTATGCTGTGGTTTCCAGTTTGCAGGTATCGGCAATCTGGCACAGGAGAATCCGGATACCAAGTTCATCCTGATCGATTCCTGGCCTACCGTTGATGGTACCGAAGTAACCGCAGATCAGGTGATCGACAACGTATACGCTGCTTACTATGCTGAGCAGGAGAGTGGTTTCTATGCAGGTATGGCTGCAGCTCTGTCTACCACCACAGGTAAGGTAGCAGTAGTAAACGGTATTGCATATCCTTCCAACGTGAACTACCAGTATGGCTTCGAGTGCGGTGTTAAGTATGTGAACGGTACCGAAGGCATGAACGTAGAAGTAGTAGAGCTTCCTTCTTACGCAGGTACCGATGTTACCGGCGCTAACGTAGGCGGTAACTATGTTGGTAACTTCTCCGATGAAGCTACCGGTAAGGTACTGGGTAATGCTCTGATCGCTGAAGGCGTGGACATCCTGTTCGTAGCAGCAGGTGGTTCCGGTAACGGTGTATTCACCGCTGCAAAGGAAGCTGAAGGCGTTAAGGTGATCGGTTGTGATGTTGACCAGTATGATGACGGTGCAAACGGTGACAGCAATATCGTTCTGACCAGTGGCCTGAAGGTAATGCATGATACTGTTTACAACGTACTGAACGAAGTAAAAGACGGTTCCTTCAAAGGTGCTAATGTGACTCTGACCGCAGCAGATGATGCTACCGGTTTCGTAAGTGAGGAAGGCAGATGCCAGCTCACCGCAGAGGCTATTGAGAAGATCAATGCAGCACAGGCTCTGTTAAAGGAAGGCAAGATCGTTCCTGCGGCAAACTTTAACGGTGTAACTCCGGAGACCTTTACCTGGTAGGAAGAATGGATTCACAAGAAGGTGATGGTGAGGAACTGTCACCTTCTTCTTGTTTAAACTGCTGTTTAGGCAGGAAAATGTACAGAAATGAGGATGAACATGTCGGAATATATTGTTGAGATGAAACACATCACCAAACGTTTTCCCGGGATCGTAGCCAATGACGATGTGACGATCCAGATCAAAAAGGGAGAGATCTTTGCCCTTCTGGGAGAAAATGGTGCAGGAAAATCCACCTTGATGAGTATGCTGTTCGGAATGTACGAACCGGATGAAGGAGAGATCTATATCCGGGGTGAAAAGGTGAAGCTGGAATCCCCCAATCATGCCACCAAATTAAACATCGGTATGGTACACCAGCATTTCAAACTGGTATCCAACTACACCATTGCTGAGAATATCGTAATGGGTATGGAGCCGGTGAAGAAGGTGCTGGGATGTATTCCGGTAGTGGATATGAAGAAGGCCAATCAGGATATCCGGAACCTTTCGGAAAAATACGGACTGGCAGTGAACCCCACCGATGTGATCAGCGACATTAATGTCTCTACACAGCAGAGAGTAGAGATCTTAAAGATGCTTTACAGAGAAGCGGAGATCCTCATTTTTGATGAACCCACAGCGGTTCTGACACCGCAGGAGATCGATTTCCTGTTGGATATTATCAAATCTCTGCGGGATGACGGCAAGACTATCATCCTGATCACACATAAACTGGAAGAAATCAAACGGATCGCGGACAGATGTGCCATCCTGAACCACGGACGTCTGATGGATGTCATGGATGTGGCTACCACGTCCACCAAAGTCATGGCCAACAAAATGGTAGGCCGTGAAGTGAATTTTGAGACAGAAAAAGAGCCTGCAAAACCGGGTAAGACCATACTCAGTATCGAGAAACTGAATGTTTACAATAAACAGGATTTCCAGGTGGTAAAGGATGTATCTCTGGAGGTACATTCCGGTGAGATCGTTGCGATCGCAGGTGTGGCAGGCAACGGACAGGTAGAAATCGCAGATGCTATTGCGGGACTGGTACCGGTGCGTTCCGGCAAGATCCTGTTAAACGGCAGAGACATTACGAACCTGTCTATCAGAGAACGAACGACCGAAGGAATTTCCTATATTCCCGAGGATAGACAGAATTACGGACTGGTCATGGATTTTACCCTTTCGGAGAATCTGGCACTTCGTAATTATTACAAAGAGCCGTTCTGTCATAAGGGAGTACTGGATCAGAAGATTTTTGAAGACAACAGTGAAAAACTGATAGAAAAATACGATATCCGAAGCGGCCAGGGCAGCAAGACAGTGGTACGTTCCATGAGTGGTGGTAATCAGCAGAAAGCCATTATTGCCAGAGAAGTGGAACAGGATTCCTCCCTGATGATCTTTGTGCAGCCCACCCGTGGACTGGATATCGGTGCCATAGAGAATATCCACAAGCAGATCATTGCAGAGAGAGACAAGGGCAAGGCAATCCTTCTGATCTCTCTGGAATTGGATGAGATCATGAATTGTGCGGATACCATCGCAGTTATTTATAACGGAAGCATACAGAAGATCGCCAAAGCCAGTGAACTGACCACCAATGAAGTGGGAGAGTTCATGATGGGCGTAAAAAACAAGGAGAAGGAGGCATAAGACCATGAAAAAATTTACAAAATTATGGAATGCGGTAAAGATTCCTCTCCTTGCGATCCTTTGTAGTCTTGTGGCAGGTGGTGTGATCATCGCTGTGACCGGTTCCAATCCCTTTAAGGCTTATTACGCACTTCTACAGGGAGGCGGACTGGCACCCAAGTCCTCCTACGCCAGCTACAAGAGTATGCTGACGGACTTTATGAGTTATGTGAACTATTTTACCCCCATGATCTTCGCGGCACTGGCTGTGGCGGTAGCACTCCGCGCCGGACTGTTTAATATCGGCGTCTCCGGACAGATGCTGGCAGCCGGATTTACCGCAAGCATCGTTGTGGGCTACAGCAGTCTGAACGCCGTGCTGGCAAAGCCGCTGGTAGTGATCATCGGCCTGATCGTCGGTGGTCTGGTGGGGGCACTGATCGGCTTCCTGAAATACCGGTTTAATATTAATGAGGTCGTTTCCTCTATTATGTTAAACTATACGTTCCAGTATGTGATCAGTTTCTTCATCAATACCTTTTTCGTGGATCCGGTCTCCAGACAGTCAAAGGAAATCTCCGCAGCTTCCAGACTGACACTGATGGATACCATGGTGGGCAATCTGAAAATGGATATTCCGCTGGGAATTATTCTGGCTCTGCTTACGGTGGTGGCTGTATGGTTCCTGTTAGAGAAGACAAAGCTTGGCTATGAACTGAAGGCTGTGGGCTATTCCCGCAGTGCTGCAAAATATGCAGGTATCAAGGTAGGCAGAAGCATGGTACTGTCCATGACGATTTCCGGTGCACTGGCCGGACTTGCCGGTGTGACTTATTATCTGGGCTATGTGGGATCCATTCAGCCAAAGGTATTGATCAGTACCGGATTTGATGCCATTGCGGTATCCCTGCTTGGTAACAACAATCCCTTCGGTATTGTATTTTCTACTATGCTGATCACCCTGATCAGCAAGGGAAGTACTTATATGAAATCTGCGGCCGGCGTGGATGCGGAGATTGCATCCGTTATCACCGGTATCATCCTTTTGTTCAGCGCATGTAATGCTTACATCAAGTGGAAAATGGAGCGAAACAGAAGAGAGAAAACCAACAAGACAAAGGAGGACAAATAAATGGATATTGTGATCATTGACGGTTTATCCTTTGCACTGCCTTTATTTATTATGGCCATCGGTGGCATCTACTGTGAGAAATCCGGTGTGACCATGCTGGCGGTAGAAGGCTTACAGGGTTTTGGCGCCTTTATCGGTGCATTCGTGGCGGTTGCCATTGCGGGAAACTTTGCCGGAGACTCTCCGGCGCCTTTCTACATTGCCATGGTTATGGCGGCTGTGGGCGGAAGTCTGTTTGCACTGATCCATGCCATGTTATGTCTGAAGTTCAAGGCCAATCAGGTTATCAGTGGTGTGGTAGTCAATATTCTGGCCATGGCGCTGACCGCATATTTAACGAAGCTGTTCAACAGAGTGGTATTTGGTGCTACGTCCGATAAGTTCGTACTGACTGTTTCTTCCAGAATTACCATCCCGGGAATCTCTAAGATTCCGGTACTGGGAGCGGTATTTACCAATCTGTATCCTTTTGAACTGGTGATTGTGGTAGTGGCTTTCGTGGCGTGGTTTGTGATGTATAAGACCCGCTTCGGCATGCATCTGCGTGCCTGCGGTGACAATCCCCATGCAGTGGATGCGGCCGGAAGACAGGTGGGACAGATCCGTCTGGCAGCCATTATGATCTGTGGTGCGTTGTCGGGACTGGGAGGTATCTGTTTCGCGTATTCCATTTCCGCAAACTTTTCCTCCAGTATTTATGTAGGTTACGGTTATCTGGCTATTGCGGCACTGATCTTCGGCAACTGGCGTATCCTGCCGACTCTGGGAGCGTGTCTGTTGTTCGGATTTGCCAGATCCGGTGGATACCGTCTGGTACAGGTACTGCAGATGCCCAGCAGTTATCAGGATCTGGTCATGATCCTGCCTTATGTACTGACTTTGCTGCTTCTGGTATTCTTCTCCAAACAGAACGGTGCACCGAGAGCACTGGGAGTGATCTACGACAAAGGTGCAAGATAAGCAGACATTTGCAGAACGCAGCTTTGCATGGCTCTGAAGAGTTACTACAAAAAAAGAGAAAGCGAAAAGCTTTCTCTTTTTTAATACATATAAGCTGAAAATGGGACTCGAACCCACGACCCCTTCATTACGAGTGAAGTGCTCTACCAACTGAGCTATTTCAGCGGACTAGGTTATTATATATGTTCTTGGGAAATTTTGCAACTGTAAAATTTATTATTTTCGCAGAACGTTTCACAAAGCCGTAAATTATGTAGGAGACCGTAAGACGAAAACGCCTGCGGATCTCCGAAAGGTCAGTTGCGGTGCTTTTTGCTGTAATGTTCCAGAGACTGTGTCAGCAGATAGAGCAGCATGGCAATCACACATAGCAGTAAGATGGAACTGATTACCATATCCAGCTGGAAGACCTGGGAACCGTAGATGATCAGGTAGCCCAGTCCCCGTCTGGCGGCGAGAAATTCCCCGATGATAACACCTACCAGGGACAGCCCGATATTGACTTTGGTGGTACTGAGCAGGGTGGGAATGGATCCCGGCAGTACCACTTTGAAAAAGATATCCCTGCGGTTTCCACCCAGTGTGCGGATCAGAATCTCCTTTTCCGGATCTACCTGATGAAAGGCGGTGTAAAAGCTGATGATGGATCCGAATACTGCCACAGAGATTCCAGCAATGATGATGGTGTTGATCCCGGTGCCCAGCCAGACAATAAACAGAGGAGCCAGAGCGGATTTCGGAAGGCTGTTGAGCAGTACCAGATAAGGCTCTAAGATCTCCGACAGCTGCCTGGAAAACCACAGCAGAGTGGATAACAGAAGACTGACGAAAAATACCAGCAGGAAACTCAGGATCGTTTCTAACAGTGTGATACCGATATGCATCGGAAGGGACCGTTCTGTCCATAATTCTCCAAGGCACAGAATGACTCTGTGGGGACTGGAGAAAAAGAAACTGTCGATCCAGTCAAGATCTGCACTTACTTCCCACAGGAGTAAAAAGATTCCCAGAAGAAAAAAGCGCAGGAAGGAGACCTGTCTGTGATGGCTTTTGTGTTTTCGAAGATATTGTTCCTGAACGGTCAGAGGTTGTTTAGTTTGTGGTCTCATCCGTTAATTCCTCCCAGAGTTGTTTGAAATAATATGGAAATTCTGGCGCATTTCTGGCAGCCAGCGGTGATGCATCCGGAAGCGTGAGCCGGATGGGGAGAACGGCCTTGATCGTCGCCGGCCTCGCAGACAGTACATAGACCTTGTCGGCCAGACTGATGGCCTCCGACAGATCGTGAGTGACGATGATCATAGTCTTACCAGCCTGCCGGATCAGCCGGCAGATATCTGCGGATACCATGAGCCTGGTCTGGTAATCCAGGGCGCTGAAGGGTTCATCCAGAAGGAGCAGCTGGGGATCCAGGGCAAGGGTGCGGATCAGGGCAGCACGCTGCTTCATGCCGCCGGACAATTCGCTGGGACGTTTATCCTGAAAGCTTTCCAGACCATAGTCGGACAGAAGCTGTTTCACATAGTCGGTACGCTCTTTGGTAAGAGCATGATGGATCTCCAGTCCCAGAGTGACATTCTGGTAGATGGTACGCCATTCGAAGAGATGATCGTGCTGCAGCATATAGCCGACACGGGGATAGTGAAGGGATCCGTCGGGATTGTTGACTACAATGGTGCCGGTCTCCGGAGCAAGCAGTCCCGCAATGATAGACAGCAGCGTGGACTTCCCGCAGCCGCTGGGACCTACTAAAGCGACAAATTCCCCTTCCTCCACCTGAAAGGAGACATCTTTTATGGCACCGGTCTCGCCCGCCAGGTTATGATAGGAGTAACCTATGTTTTTTAATTCGATGAGAGCTCCCATAAAAAGGCATACTTCCTTAACTTGAATATTTATTGTTATAGTATGAATTTAAAAGAAAAAAGTGTTTTTGCTACCCGAAAGTGATGAAATTCACTGTATTGCATTAAAGTGTCGTTTGTGATATGATTAATTGCAATCAATGTCTATGAGAAAAATTGTCTGATAGGCTGCTGACAGAATAAAAAGATGGGAGAATGACCATGGCACAATTATGGGGAGGACGCTTTACGAAACAGACCGATCAGCTGGTATTTGATTTCAATGCGTCCATAACATTCGATAAGAGATTGTTTCATGAAGATGTCACCGGAAGTATCGTACATGCCACCATGCTGGCAAAGCAGGGAATCCTCACCGAGGAGGAGAAAAAGAGCATTATCGAAGGACTGACCGGTATTTTGGAGGATGTGGATGCCGGAAAGCTTACAATCGACGAAACCCAGGAGGATATCCACAGTTTTGTAGAGGCAACCCTGATCGACCGGATCGGTGATGCAGGCAAAAAGCTTCACACCGGACGCAGCCGTAACGACCAGGTGGCGTTGGACATGCGTCTCTATACCAGAGCGAGAGTGGCAGAGACAGACGGACTTCTGGAAAAGCTTCTGGAAGCCATTCTGGACACCATGGAGAACAACTTAGAGACCTATATGCCGGGATTCACCCATTTACAGAAGGCACAGCCCATTACTCTGGCTCATCATTATGGTGCCTATTTTGAAATGTTCAAGAGGGACAGACAGCGTCTGGCCGATATTTACAAACGTATGAATTATTGTCCTCTGGGAGCAGGAGCACTGGCCGGTACCACGTATCCGTTAGACCGTGAGTATACCGCAAAGCTGCTTCGTTTTGAAGGACCGACATTAAACAGTATCGATTCCGTGGCGGACAGAGATTATCTGATCGAGTTCCTTTCCGCACTTTCCACGATCATGATGCATTTAAGCCGTTTCAGCGAAGAAATCATTATCTGGAATTCCAATGAGTACCAGTTCGTGGAACTGGACGATGCCTATTCCACTGGAAGCAGCATTATGCCTCAGAAGAAGAACCCGGATATCGCCGAACTGGTAAGAGGCAAGACCGGAAGAGTCTACGGTGCCCTGATGGCATTACTTACCACCATGAAGGGACTGCCCCTTGCTTATAATAAAGACATGCAGGAAGACAAGGAGATGGCTTTTGATGCCATGGATACCGTAGCGGACTGTATTGCCTTATTTACCGGCATGATAAAGACCATGAAGTTCCGTAAGGACCGTATGGCAAAGAGTGCCATGAACGGATTTACCAATGCTACGGATGCCGCAGATTATCTGGTAGGTAAGGGCGTACCTTTCCGGGATGCTCATGGCATTATCGGACGCCTGGTACTGTATTGTATTGAAAAGGATACTTCCATTGATGCCCTGAGCCTGGAAGAATTACGTTCCATCAGTGATAAGTTTGATGAGGACATTTACGATGCCATTTCCTTAAAGACATGTGTGGAAAAGCGGCTGACCATCGGTGCTCCCGGTGCGGAAATGATGAAGCAGGTCATTGAGAAAAATAAAGAATACCTGAAAACAAATGCCATAGAAGTATATCAACAGGCTTTGGAAGACCGTATTCAGTAAGTGGAAACTGAACAGGTCCTTTGCAGATAAAATAAAAATGCACAAAGATGAGGAGGAAATGAAAAATGAGTGAAAAATTACGTGTAGGTATCCTGGGCGGAACCGGTATGGTAGGTCAGAGATTTATCTCTCTGTTGGAGAACCATCCCTGGTTCGAGGTAACGACCATTGCTGCCAGCCCCCGTTCCGCAGGCAAGACTTATGAGGAGGCCGTGGGTGACCGTTGGAAGATGACCACTCCCATGCCCGAAGCTGTGAAAAAGCTGGTAGTCATGAATGTCAATGAAGTAGAAAAAGTAGCCGCACAGGTTGATTTCGTATTCAGTGCGGTAGATATGACCAAGGATGAGATCAAGGCCATCGAGGAAGCATACGCAAAGACCGAAACCCCTGTGGTATCCAACAACAGTGCCCACAGATGGACCCCCGATGTTCCCATGGTAGTACCCGAGATCAATCCCGAACATTTCCAGATCATCGAGGCACAGAAGAAGAGACTGGGAACCACCAGAGGATTTATCGCTGTAAAGCCCAACTGCTCCATCCAGAGCTATGCACCGGTTCTGACCGCATGGAAGGAATTCGAGCCTTACGAAGTGGTAGCAACCACTTATCAGGCAATCTCCGGCGCAGGCAAGACTTTTAAGGACTGGCCCGAGATGGTAGGCAATATCATTCCTTACATCGGTGGTGAGGAAGAGAAGAGTGAGAAAGAACCCTTACGTATCTGGGGTAAAGTGGAAGGCGATAAGATCGTTCCCGCAACTTCTCCCGTGATCACCTGTCAGTGCATCCGTGTTCCGGTATTGAACGGACATACCGCAGCCGTATTTGTTAAATTCCGTAAGAAGCCCACCAAGGAGCAGCTGATCGAGAAACTGGTCACCTTCAGCGGTGAGCCTCAGAGACTGGGACTTCCCAGCGCACCGAAGCAGTTTATCCAGTATCTGGAGGAGGACAACAGACCTCAGGTGGCTCTGGATGTTGATTTCGAGAACGGTATGGGTATCAGTGTAGGTCGTCTGAGAGAAGATACCGTATATGATTACAAGTTCGTAGGTTTGTCACACAATACCTTACGTGGAGCAGCTGGGGGAGCATTGCTTTGCGCAGAACTTTTGAAAGCACAGGGTTACATCACCAAAAAATAAAGGGTGAGTGGGGTTATGAACGAGTTACGCTATCAGCTGGATCTTATGCGCGCAATGAATCAGAAACTGAGCGCTAAGGAGAGAATGTATCGTCTGTTGTGCGATACCATGGATTATGCTTATATCTACTATTCTTTTGAAAAGAATACGGTCACTACGCTGGGAAAATGGGATGATTTCTTTGACTTCCAGATTCTGGACAGAAGAGATTTTGTAAAACTTCAGGAGATGGTGGACGAACCGTATGTGCTGGCACTTCGGGAAATGCTGTTTTTGGAAAAGAGCGGTCGGGAGACGGACTCTGTGGAATGTATGCAGAGGGGAAAGAAGACCTGGCTGCAGTTTTCCAGCAGGATTTTCTACGAAGATGACAGGCCGACGGATCAGATTATTGTGGTACAGAATATCACTAAACAGAAAACACAGAACGAAGAGCTTCTCTACATGGCGTATTACGACAGTCTGACCGGACTGTACAACCGAAATTATTTTGTTCGTCTTCTGACCGAATTTCTTCGTCGGGCCAAAGAGGATAACCGGCTGGTCAGCGTGCTTGTTATTGATATTGATGATTTCCGCAAGGTAAATGACGGACTGGGAATCGTGGCGGGGGACGAACTGGTACAGCAGTTTGGCTCTTTTCTGAAGGAATTTAACGGGGATGATGTGATCGTCTGCCACCTGACCAGTGATGTCTACTGCATGGCCATTTATGATCCTTGTGGGAACAAAAGTGTGGAACATATTCATAAGAAGATCGTTAAGCGCACCAGGGAGCCGTTTTATCTGGTGGGCGGGCAGGTTCTGAACATCACCGTAAGTGTCGGTGTGGCGGAATATCCGGAGGCTGCGACTTCCGCACTGGAACTGATCAACTGTGCGGAAATCGTAATGTTCAAGGGAAAAGCCATGGGCAAGAACCGGATCCAGTATTTCGATACGCCGATCCTGAACGATTTCCTGAAAAATGTAGAACTGGACAGCAAATTAAAAGAGGCTGTTTTTGAGAATAATTTTCTGCTGTATTATCAGCCCCAGTATTATGCGGGCAACCGTAAACTGCGGGGCGTGGAGGCACTGATCCGCTGGAAGGATGGCAACGGCAGAATGATCAGTCCGGCAAAATTCATTCCCATTGCGGAGAAGAACGGAACGATCATTCCTATCGGCAACTGGGTACTGGAACAGAGTATCCGTACTTTTTCCGAATGGAGGAACCGTTACGGAGTTCCTTTTGTGCTGTCAGTGAATATTTCCGCGTTGCAGTACCAGAAGGAAGATTTTGTGGAAACCCTGCTGAATATCATTCATAAATACGATGTGGATCCGGATGAAATCGAACTGGAGATCACAGAAAGCATTTTGATCGACGATTTCAGTGCAGTTACCGAGAAAATGCAGTTGTTGAAGGAGTACGGGATTCGCATTTCACTGGATGACTTCGGAACAGGATTTTCTTCCCTGTCTTACTTAAAGAAGCTGCCTATCAATACGCTGAAGATTGATAAATCATTTACCGACACGCTGCTGACGGATTCTGCGACCCGGATTATTACGGAGTCTATTGTAAGTATGGTGAAATCCCTGGGATTTGAGTCCATTGCGGAAGGCGTGGAGGAAGAACAGCAGTATAAATATCTGCGGGCTATCGGGTGTGATATCATTCAGGGATATCTGTTTGGAAAGCCGTTGTCACAGGAAGAGATCGAACAACTGTTGCAGAAGATGTACTGATCTGCTGGGTCAGAAAGAAAGAGGCTGCCATGCTGACTGGAAGGGAACAGGAAACAGCTTTTTTGGAAAATCATTATAAGAGAACAGGGAGTCAGATCCTGGTGGTGTATGGACAGAGAGGCGTTGGCAAGACGGCTCTCTTAACCTCTTTTACGGAGAAAAAACAGACGTTGCGTTATAGTGCGGGAAACTGTTCTTCCAGAGAACAACAATATTTGTGGGGACGGGAACTGCGAAGCCGGGGAAAGGAGATTGCAGAGTATCCTTCCTGGCGGGAATTGCTGGAATGCATGACAATACAGAAAGGCGAAACGACAGCAGATAAGAAAGTACTTATCATAGAGAATTTTCAGTATCTTTTAAAAGGGGATACTTTGTTTTTGCAGGAACTGATCCGGTTCCTGAAGGAGAAAAAAGAAGCACTGTTAGTGATCCTGACCACCTATGCCTCCGGCTGGGTGGAGAACAGCATGATTTCCAAAGTGGGAAATCTGGCATTTTCCGTCAGCGGATTTCTGAAGGTGAAGGAACTGCCTTTTTCCGCCATGCGTAAGATATTTTCCGACTATACAGTACAGGAAAGTATTTCGCTTTATGCGACATTGGGAGGGCTGCCGGGACTGTGGCGGCTGCTTTATCCGCAGAATTCGGCAGAAGAAAATCTGATCCGGCTGCTTTTACAGAGGAACAGCTTTCTGCCGGAGCTTATGATAAAATGGCTGTCGGAGGAATTGCGGGAGACGGCAGTTTATGACACCATTCTGGCAACGCTGGCAGACGGAAGACATGGAAAACTGAACGATATGTATGCACATACCGGATTTTCCCGGGCCAAGATCAGTGTATATCTGAAGAATTTGATGGAACTGGAGCTGGTGGAGAAGGTGCTGCCCGGTACATATGAGATCTGTAATGCGTTTGTCCGGTTTTATTTTTGCTTCCTGTTTCCGCATCAGACGTCTGAGCGGACAGAAGGCAGTACATTTTATGAAAAATACATCCGGGAAGAATATAATGATCTTCAACTGTTGACCTATCGCCGGATCTGTCAGGAAGTGCTGCAGGGACGTTTCCGGACGGTTGAACTCTGGAACAGCAGACAGGGGAAAATCTATTTTCTGTGCAGGGAGGACACCGGCAGAAAGATCGTGGTGGATTATTCCGGCACGGTATGTTATACTTCGAAAGATTATGATGTGCTGCAGGCATCCATGAAGAGGGAACATGTGACTGCAGACAGCATTCTGATATTTAGCGAGAATGGATATGAGAAGACATTAACGGAAGGAACGGTACAGATACTGGTGCATTCCGTGGATGAGAACTCGTAAGACAGGAAAGATGGTATTACGTGGGTAAAAATTTATTATATGTTGAGCTCTACATAAAATAGTTTTTTATGAGTTTTAGAATATGTTGAGTTGTTGTCGTTTTTTGCTTGTTTCATAGTTTTTTTGATTCCTTTCTTAACATAATTTAATTTATACGTTGTACTTATGGAGGTTAATATGGCTAAATATGCATATCGAGTTCCGAATGGAACTGAAAATGACAGAGTAGATGCATCTGACCTGCCATTACATGGTAATGGAACATTTTATTGCACAACACCTGATTGTCGAGCCAGAATGTATGTGCGTTCTCCGCAAAAGCAAAGTGCGTGTTTTGTGAGTTATAATATATCAGAACACACAGGAGGAATTCTTTGTCATATTAAGGATTTGTTTAAACCAGATGATTACTGTGAAAATCTCTTTTCTCTGGACAACTTTTTTACTAACTTATTGACTAAGCAAGATCGAGATTCTTCTCCACATCATGGAAGCGGCGGAAAAGGTAGTAATAGCAAAATTGCCATAAATACTTTAAAAATGCTTTATCTGATGTGTGTTCAGTATCGTGAAGGTGGCAGTTATAACAATTATCCAATAGATGATATTCTCGTTGACAAGTATAATTTTGATAAATACCGAGAAAATGGTATTATCGGTAATCGAATCGTTGCATGCACTTTTTGGAAATATGATCCTAATACGAATTGTATTTTTATGAACTGCCCCGATGAAAGATTATATTTGCCGGGGGAAGAACATAAAATTCTTAAAATACATGTAACGGATGATAAAATGTTCGAAAAGTGTGCGAACAAACTAAAAGATAAAACGCATTTGCATATATCAGTAATAGGTGCAAATTGGATACCGTCAAATGATAATAATTGTCTGGCTGAGTGTGAAGTTGTATCTGTGGGAAAACAAATATGCAAAGGGGACTAATACGGTTTTTGCATAATTAAAAAATTATCCCTTTTTAAAATTTTTGCAATTTCAAGTGCTTGTTCCTCGGAGTAGCCATATCCTTCGAATTCTTCCATTAACGCCTCTGTATTTATCTCACGGCTTTCATATCCTAATATATAATGTATGATACGAAGTTGAGCAGTGGTTAGAGAATTTAATTTATTTTTTACAAGCATAGGTATCCATTCGAGCAGTTCTTTTCGTTCTGTTTTCTCGTTTACTAAGTCAATTGATTTATTTTTCATCTCTTATTCCTTTCTGCGGGTGATACTCTATCACCCGCGAAAACTGTTTTAGATTAAAGTTCGAAGCCACTCCATCAATCCCTCATCATCATTCCATTGCGGCATCGCCGGAGTGCCTTTAATAGGATTTGCTTTTTCGAGAGCTTCCCGTTTGAGCGTTGTATCTGCTCTCGCATATATTTCTGTTGTAGTGACACTACTGTGTCCAAGCAGATCACGAATATAGACTAAATTCACATTTGCTTGTAATAGATGCATTGCTTTTGAATGTCTAATGCAGTGAGGCGAAAGTTTTTCGGGAATAAGTTCAGGATGAACTTTCCTCGCCATATCTGCGTATTTTGTTAAAATATAGCTGATTCCAAAACGTGAAAGCTGTTGAACGTTTCTATTTTGAAATAGGTATGCATCATTTCCACCTGCATCAATTTTAAAATCTTTAATATATTGCTTTAATATATCCACGGTTCTGGAAAGAAGTGGAACAATGCGTGTTTTATCTCCCTTTCCGGTTATTCTTATTGTTGCAGGTGTGCTAAAACGAATATGAACTATCTTAATATCTGCGATTTCTTGAACTCTGGCACCTGTGTCGTACATAAGACTAAGAATAGCCAGATCCCGGCGACCGTATTTGGTTTTTATATCTGGTTGTTCAAGAAGTAATTTTATGCCGTCAATAGTAAGATATTTTAACCCAGGTTCTGGTTGCTTCATTGGCCGTATGGCTAAATTTTCCTGACATTGCAGGGCACGGTCTGGTAGTGCGAATTGCAGATACCTGAAAAATGATTTTAATGCACCTAATCGTTGATTGCAGGTACTTGCACCACAATTTCTTTCCTTTTTGAGCCATAGCATAAAATCTTCAATTTCTTGAACATTAAGCATATCTAATGTCAGCAAATTTGGTTTTATATGTTTTCCCGTATCGTAAAACAAAAGCAGTAACCGAAATGTGTCACGATACGTAGCTATTGAATTAGGACTTAGATTTCGTTGTATTGGCAAGTATTCTGTGAAAAATTTGGTCATGTGATATGCAAAATCAGGTGTTTTATTCTTCATACATCACACCTCCGACTTCTGGAAATACATGCCCGGTTAGCTCGTCCATTTGTTCTAGCACATCTGGAAAAGCTTCAGCGGTTAATTTTAAATAATACTGTGTCGAAGCAATGCCTGTATGTCCAACGTATTTAGACAAAATAGGAAGCATAGCAGTAAGATCAACACCTTCTTTCGCCCATTGGTTTAATCTATGACATATAAATGTGTGACGTAGATCATGAACTCGTGGTCCCAGTTCCTTGCCAAGATATGGGATTCCTGCTAACCATAGTTGTTCTCGAAAATGTCGTTCTATATTACTTACACAATATCCGGTTCCGTCTTTTTTGAAGAAGAATGGAAAGTCTTCTTCATGATCACTGTGAACAGATTCTGTGTATGTTCTGCATCGAGTTGCTAGTGTTGCTGCCAGTGGAACGAGTCGTTCATTTCCGTTTTTGGAATCATGAATATGAATAATTCCACGTTCGATATCAACATCACCAACTGTAAGATTAAGAAGCTCCGATATGCGGAAACCGCATCCATAAAGCATCCGGTATAAAAGCGGAAACGAGAGATGGCGGTATGGAGAATTTGGAGTATATTCCATTTGATCTAAAGAAATAAATAGTTTCTTAATCTCTGCTTTGGTGAATACATATGCCGTATGTTGTGAAAAATGATATTTTTGCGGTGGGGCTATATAGCCGGAGTAGCCTTGGCTGTTTAAAAATATAGCAAAGTGTTGAAGATACATAATCCTCGCTGATCTTGTAGTATCATTTTCGTTCGGCCGTTTTTGTGCCCAAGCCAGAACAATTTCTTTCGACAATTCGTAATTTTTCACTTCATATCGTTTGCTGAATGTATCAAATACATGTAATGCGTTATATCCACCCACATAATCATATCCTAGTGCCTGCTTTTGTTTTACAAACAAATCCAACATGGGAGCAAATGGTCCATCAAAAGATCTAACTGTTCTTTTCTTCATAAGTCCACCTCCAATCCACACAGGGCAAGTTGCTTTATACTGATTCTCAAGTAAACTTCTGTGCTTGAGATATCTGCATGTCCAAGTGTTTGCGATATAACAGGGAGAGAAACATCATTTTCAAGCATTCTGGTAGCCAAACTGTGTCGAAAAGCATGCATTCCAGTACGTTTGTTAGCGGGAGTATTGATACCCGCTGTTCGCATCTGTCGTGGAATAACATTACCAAGAGAATGCAATTCTCCATAAGGATACATATGAGACACAAAAATGTTTTTAACATTAGTTTCTGGACGCCCATTTTTTAAATAATCTATGATAGCCCAGCCTACGTCATCTGGTAGTGGCAAAGAAAGTGCATGCCCGGTTTTTTGCTGACAAAACGAGATGAGTTTATTGTCCCAGTTAATGTTTGAAAATGTCAAGGTTCGGATATCGCTACTTCTAATTCCTAATCTTGCTGCAATCAGAAAAATGGCATAATTTCGTTTACCGATAGGATTTGAACGATCCACAGAATTAAGTATTTTTTCAATTTCTGTGTCGGTAAATGTGCTGGGGATTTTCTGTTGGCGGATGTTTTTTACGTGAGGGATGAAATCCGAAAGCGGAGTGTCAATAAATCCATTTTCATATCCAAAAGTTAGTAGCCTGCGAATTTCGCGTAGTGATTCAGAAACATAAGTTGTAGAAAAACCTGCAAATGATAAAATGTAGGTGTTAATTATTGTTCCTGTTACAGACTTAAAATCTCGAATCCCAATATCATAAAGATAATCATGGAATCGCATGAGCTTTCCACGTAGATGTTTCATGGTGCTTTCGGAAAAATGTCTATGCTCCTCAGCTTTTAAGAATTCCGAAAAAAGATCATGTAACTCTTCCGAAAAATCTGTTGATGGTGTACAATACTGACGGAAGATAACGTGAAATTGTGTAAAATCTGAAAGTATGTTCACAGCTCGTGTGATGCGATACATAGAATCACGTTTTTCTAAAGCTTCGGCACATACATCCTGAAGGAATTGTTGACGAAAACCCTCTGTGAATTCTTGATTGGGCTGAACTGAAGCATAAGACAATATAGATTGCCACGTTTTATTGTAGGTCTGTACTTGACAATCGCTATAGCCCTTTTGAAACATCACCTCCTTTAATTCAGAAACATAGGTTTGCAATTCTGATGTAAAAACCTTATTGAGTCCTTCCATTCTCTTCTCCTTTCTTGCTATAAATGGTTTGTTACATTAATAACCATATCAAAAAGGAAAGAAAATGTTGAGTAATTGTCGTTGTAAAACTAATAAAGAAAGGAAAGAGTCATCTGACTCAACATAATATATGACTCATAAAAATTTATTTATTGCAGAGAAACCGAGCGTGGCAAGAGAATTTGCCAATGCTTTAAAATACAATATGCGTTCCAAAGACGGCTATCTGGAATCGGAAGAGGCTATCGTTACCTGGTGTGTGGGACATCTGGTGACCATGAGTTATCCGGAGGTGTATGATGAAAAGTTCCGGAGATGGAGCTTTGACACCCTGCCTTTTCTACCGACGGAATTCAAATACGAAGTCATTGAAAGTGCGAAAAAACAGTATACGATCGTAAGTTCCCTGCTGAACCGGCCGGATGTTACGACAATTTATGTCTGCACCGACTCCGGAAGAGAGGGAGAATACATCTATCGTCTGGTGGAGCAGATGTCGGGCGTACAGGACAAGGAACGGAAACGTGTATGGATCGACTCCCAGACGGAGGAAGAAATCTTACGTGGAATCCGGGAGGCAAAAGATCTCTCAGCCTACGACAATCTGGGAAATGCTGCCTATCTGCGGGCCAAGGAAGATTATCTCATGGGTATCAATTTTTCCAGAGCCCTGACGTTAAAATACGGCAACACGGTAAAAGGGTATCTCAAAAGAGACCGGGCAGTGATTTCTGTGGGTCGTGTCATGACCTGTGTCCTTGGAATGATCGTGAACAGAGAGAGGGAGATCCGTTCGTTCACCAAGACTCCCTTTTACCGGGTGATCGGTAATTTTAAATTACAGGAGAAGCCCTTTACCGCAGAGTGGAGAGCAGTGGAAGGCTCGAAATATTATAATTCTCCGGCACTGTATAAAGAGAACGGCTTCAAGAAAAAAGAGGATGCCGAGCGTCTGATCGCAGAGCTTACCGCAGAACCGGCAGGCCCGGTGACTGTCACCGGCATTGAGAAGAAAAAAGAGAACAAGAATGCACCGCTTCTGTACAATCTGGCGGAGTTACAGAATGACTGTTCCAAATACTTTAAGATCAGCCCGGATGAGACTTTGCGGATCGTACAGGAACTGTATGAGAAAAAGATGACCACTTATCCCCGAACGGATGCCAGAGTCCTGTCTACGGCGGTGGCAAAGGAAATCCAAAAGAATATCGGTGGCTTACGCAGCTATGCTCTGGCCACTCCTTTTGCCAAAGAAGTGTTAGAGCAGGGGACCTATAAGAATATTGCGAAGACACGTTACGTGAATGATAAGCAGATCACGGATCATTATGCCATCATTCCAACGGGACAGGGACTGAACAATCTGGCAGGTCTGGCCCCTACGGCGGCAAAAGTGTACGAGGTCATTGTACGCCGGTTCCTGAGTATTTTCTATCCTCCGGCAGTCTATCAGAAGTTCTCTCTGGCAGTGAAGGTAAAGGAAGAAAACTTTTTTGCCAGCTTTAAGGTACTGGTACAGGAAGGGTATCTGAAGGTGGCGAACTTCTCTTTTAAGAAGGAGAATACGGCACCGAAGGAAGATAAAGAGAATGAGAATGAAAGCGCTGATGAAAAATGTGATGCAGAGCTTACCAATCTGCTGATGCATCTGAAAAAAGGAGATTCTTTGACTGCGGATACCTATGAGATCAAGGAGGGCGAGACTTCGCCGCCCAAGCGTTACACTTCGGGAAGCATTATCCTGACCATGGAAAATGCGGGCCAGTTTATCGAGGACGAAGAACTGCGGGCCCAGATCAAGGGAAGCGGCATCGGCACCAGCGCCACGAGAGCGGAGATCCTGAAGAAACTGGTGAATATTGAATATCTGGCACTGAACAAGAAGACCCAGGTGCTGACTCCCACCCAGATGGGAGAGATGATCTATGACGTGGTATCGGATTCCATAAGACCACTTTTAAATCCGGCACTGACGGCCAGTTGGGAAAAGGGGCTTACCATGGTGGCGGATGGTGTGATCACACCGGAAGAGTACATGGGAAAGCTGACGGATTTTGTGGGAAGGCGAACTACCGCTGTACGCAGCCTGAACAATCAGGGAGTGCTATGGAGACAGTTCCAGGCTACAGAAGAATTTTATCAGAAGAAGACAAAGCAATCCAATGCCAAAAATAAGGAATAAAGATGAGGAGAAATTATCATGGAAAATATTACGATTGAGAATCTGTATGATCTGAAAGAGACCATTGCGGCAGATCTGTTCACCGAGGCAGAATATCCCTGGGAGGTGCTTCCCAGAATCCACGATTTCATTCTGGAACTGGGTAAGAGACTGCCGGAAGAAATTTATGAAAAAAGAGGCGAGGATATCTGGGTGGCAAAGAACGCAAAGGTAGCTCCTACCGCCTGCCTGAACGGTCCGCTGATCATTGATGAAGAAGCGGAGGTCCGTCACTGTGCCTTTGTCCGTGGCAATGCCATTGTGGGTAAAGGCGCGGTAGTTGGCAATTCCACGGAACTTAAGAACGTGGTTCTGTTCAATAAAGTACAGGTGCCTCATTATAATTATGTGGGAGACAGTGTGTTGGGCTTCAAGTCCCATATGGGAGCCGGTTCCATTACTTCCAACGTGAAGAGCGACAAGACGCTGGTGGTTGTAAAGAACGGAGAAGAGAAGATTGAAACCGGGCTGAAGAAGATGGGGGCCATGTTGGGAGACCATGTAGAAGTGGGTTGCAACAGCGTACTGAATCCCGGAACAGTCATCGGACGCAATTCCAACGTGTATCCTACTTCCTGTGTCAGAGGGGTGATCCCTGCTGGACATATCTTCAAAAGACCCGGAGATGTGGTGAAAAAAGATAATATCTAAAAATTAGATCATTATTATTCAAAGCATCGATGAATTTTGATTGACGAATGTCCTTTTATGAGTTATGATATTTATCAGTGCAACGCTTTGACGGGGTAAAGCGTCTGCGCATTACAGTAAGCAGATCGTAAGATCCGCAGAAAAGAGGACATTTATTATGAAAAAGAAATTATTATCTGTAGTACTTACCGCAGTAATGGCAGCATCTGTCCTGACAGGTTGTGGCAGCACCGATAACGGAACTGCTTCCACCGCAGCAGCTACCGGCACAGCTCAGAGTGAAGCAGCAGCTACTAGTGCCGCTTCCACAGATGGCAAGGTATATAACATCGGTATCTGCCAGCTGGTTGAGCATGAAGCTCTGGATGCAGCAACCCAGGGATTCCAGGATGCTTTAAAAGAAAAGCTTGGTGATAATGTAAAATTTGATCTGCAGAATGCACAGGGTGAGCAGACCACCGCAGCTACCATCTGTAATGGGTTCGTATCTGATGGTGTGGATCTGATCCTTGCCAATGCAACCTCTCCTTTACAGAGTGCAGCAGCAGCTACCACCACGATCCCCATCTTAGGTACTTCCGTAACGGATTATGCTACTGCACTGGAGATCTCCGACTGGTCCGGTGCTACCGGCAGAAATATTTCCGGTACTTCTGATCTGGCTCCTATTGAAGAGCAGGAAGCTATGTTAAAGGAACTGTTCCCGGATGTAAAGCAGGTTGGCCTGTTATATTGCTCCGCAGAAGCTAACTCTCTGTATCAGATCCAGCTGTTTGAGGCTGCTCTGGACAAAGATGGTATTGCATATAAAGAGTATGCTATCGCTGATACCAACGAAGTACAGTCCGTTACCACGGCTGCCGCAGGCGAGTGCGATGTTCTGTACATCCCTACCGACAACACACTGGCATCCGTAACCGAGACTGTATATAATGTCGTAGCTCCCGCTAAGATCCCTGTTATTGCAGGTGAAGAGGGTATCTGCAACGGCTGTGGCGTAGCAACCTTATCCATCAGCTATTACGATCTGGGATATGCTACCGGTGAGATGGCTTACGAGATTCTGGCTGAGGGCGCAGACATCACTACTATGGATGTACGTTATGCTCCCAATGTTACCAAGAAGTACAATGCCAAGATCTGTGAGGAGCTGGGTATCACCGTTCCCGATGATTACGTAGCAATTCAGTAAGAGTTATACAGGTATTTAAGTACGGTTCTAACAAAATATACTTCGATAGGGATAGCGCGTAACAGCGATATCCCTATCTGGAGTTTTAGGAGGAAAAAGAAATGTCTTACTTTATGTCACTGAATCCCCTTTCCCTGTTCAGGGCAATGCCGGGATCGATAGCACAGGGAATGATCTGGGGAGTCATGGCACTGGGAGTGTATATTACCTTCCGCCTGCTGGATTTCGCTGATCTGACCGTGGATGGTTCCATTGCAACCGGCGCTGCGGTATCCGTTATGCTGATTCGTGCGGGAGTTTCTCCTATAGCTACGCTGCCCATTGCTTTCCTGGCCGGAGCATTGGCAGGCATGGTAACGGGACTGTTGAACACCGCACTGGGAATCCCCGGAATTCTGGCAAGTATTCTGACGCAGATCTCCCTGTATTCCATTAATTTGAATATCATGGGCAAAGCAAACCAGCCGGTCAGCGTAGATAATTATCCGCTGGTGGTATCTCTGCGCTATGTGACGGATGGCTCTGTCAGCAGACTGCTCTTTTTCCTTGGAATGATCGTATTTTTACTGGCACTGATCGCTGTAATGTACTGGTATTTCGGTACAGAGCAGGGACATGCCATCCGTGCTACGGGCTGTAACGGTAATATGGCAAGAGCACAGGGCATCAATACCAACTTCATCAAAGTGCTGGCACTGATGATCTCCAACGGTCTGGTAGGACTGTGTGGTGCACTGTACGGCCAGTTTCAAGGTGCAGCGGATGTCAATATGGGACGCGGTGCTATCGTTATCGGTCTGGCAGCTGTTATCATCGGTGAGGTTCTCTTCGGTAAGTTTGCCAGCAAGAGAAAGCTTGCGTTCGCATTTACCCTGGCATCGGTTATTCTGGGCGCTGTGATCTACTATATGGTATATCAGTTCGTACTGTGGCTGAAGATGCCTTCAGAGGATATGAAATTGTTCTCCGCTATCGTAGTTGCCATTTTCCTGGCAATTCCTTACTTGAAGGAGAAGAGAACACTTCGGAAAGGAGCGTCAAAGTAATGGCTTACGCATTGGAGATACAGGACGTACATAAAGTATTTAACAGAGGCACCATCAACGAGAAGGTGGCCTTGAATGGAGTAAACTTAAATCTGAATCCCGGGGATTTCGTGACGATCATTGGTGGTAACGGCGCGGGTAAGTCCACCACGCTGAATGCTATCGCCGGCGTATGGCCCATCGATTCCGGCAAGATCATCATTGATGGTACGGATATTACGAACCTGCCAGAACACAAGAGAGCAAAATATCTGGGAAGAGTATTCCAGGATCCCATGACAGGAACCGCAGCTACCATGGATATCGAAGAGAACATGGCGATTGCGTTACGTCGCGGTGAGAAGAGAACCCTTCGATGGGGTGTTTCCAGAGAGGACAGAGAGTTATTCCGCGAGAAGCTGCAGACTCTTGGATTGGGACTGGAAGACCGTATGACCAGCAAGGTGGGGCTGTTATCCGGTGGTCAGCGTCAGGCCATCACACTGCTTATGGCAGCATTGAAGCAGCCCAAGCTCCTTCTGCTGGATGAACATACCGCAGCACTGGATCCCAAGACCGCAGCCAAGGTACTGGAGATCAGCGACAAGATCATCGCAGAGAATCAGCTGACCGCCATGATGGTAACTCACAACATGAAGGATGCCATCGTTCACGGCAATCGCCTGATCATGATGCACGAAGGCAAAGTGATTTACGATGTGGCTGGGGAAGAGAAGAAGAATCTTCAGGTGAAGGATCTGCTGGCAAAGTTCGAGGAAGTCAGCGGCGGAGAATTCGCCAATGACCGCATGATGCTGGCGTAAAAATAAGAACGGGACACGCTGCCGATTTAGGCAGCGTGTTTTTGCGTTAAATGGAAAGTTAGTTACATTGGCAAAATCCACGAACTCCCGGAGC
>NZ_JBKVQF010000020.1:0-64600 GCF_046969025.1 Waltera sp.
TATGGAAGCATAGCTCAGCCGGGATGAGCGTTCGCCTCACACGCGAAAGGTCAGGGGTTCGAGCCCCCTTGCTTCCACTCGAAATAACTATTCAGAGCTCATGACAAGGACTGAATAGTTATTTTTTTAATCAGAGAGCATCGGATAAGTAATGTACGAAAGCACAGAAATATAAAGGAATACAAAAGCTATGAAGAAAAATGTAAGAAAACAGGGAATTCTGCTGCCGATATCCAGTATTCCCTCGGCATATGGTATCGGAACTTTCGGTAAGGAAAGTTACCGTTTTGTGGACTTCCTGGAAAAATCAGGCAACCATCTCTGGCAGATCCTGCCGTTAGGCCCTACCGGCTACGGCGATTCTCCGTACCAGTCCTTTTCCACCTTTGCGGGGAACCCCTACTATATTGACCTGGAGCTTCTGATCGAAGACGGCTATCTGACAAAAGAGATCTGTGACAGCTATGATTTCGGAGACAATGAGCATTATGTGGACTATGAGAAGATTTATCTGTCCCGTTTTAAAGTCCTGAAAATTGCGTTTGACAATGCCAGGGAACAGGGCCTTACAGAGACCGGAGACTATCAGAAATTCCTTACGGAAAATGCGTACTGGCTGGATGACTACGCTCTGTATATGGCGGTGAAAAATGCTTTTGGCGGTGTCTGCTTTATGGAATGGGACGAGGACATCCGTCTAAGAAAAGCAGCGGCACTTCGCAAATACCGTAAGAAGCTGGCGGAAGAAATCGCATTTTATTGCTTCCAACAGTACCTGTTTGCAAAACAGTGGAAAGAACTGAAAGCCTATGCCAATAA
This sequence comes from Waltera sp., assembly GCF_046969025.1. Lineage (NCBI taxonomy): Bacteria > Bacillati > Bacillota > Clostridia > Lachnospirales > Lachnospiraceae > Waltera > Waltera sp. The sequence continues at coordinate 820 of NZ_JBKVQF010000020.1, forward strand.
GAAAGGCATTGGGATCGTAGGGGATATTCCCATCTATGTGGCATTTGACAGTGCCGATACCTGGGCAAACCCGAAGCTGTTCCAGCTGGATAAGGAAGGCCGGCCCATCGGAGTGGCGGGATGTCCACCCGATTGTTTCTCCGAGACCGGACAGTTATGGGGTAATCCGCTCTACGACTGGAGTTATCATAAGAAGACCGGTTATGCGTGGTGGATGCAGCGGATCGCCTATTGCTATCAGCTGTATGATGTGCTTCGTATTGATCATTTCCGCGGCTTTGATGAATACTGGTTCGTTCCTTACGGAGATCCGACGGCGGAGAACGGCCATTGGGAAAAAGGCCCCGGTTACGAATTATTCGATGTCATGAAGAAGAAACTGGGCAGGAAGAAAGTGATCGCGGAAGATCTGGGATTTCTGACTCCCAGCGTGATCCGGTTGGTGAAGAAGACCGGGTATCCCGGAATGAAGATTCTTCAGTTTGCTTTTGATGCCGGAAATGACAGTGAATATCTGCCGCACAATTATGACAAGAACTGTGTGGTCTATACCGGAACCCACGATAACGATACTACGGTGGGGTTCTTACAGAATATGCCGGAGAAGGACAAGAAATTTGCAAAGAAATATCTGGGACATAAGAATGACAAGAAGCTTTGCTTTGAGATCATCCGGGCAGCATTGTCCAGCTGTGCGGATACCGCAATCATTCCCATGCAGGATTATCTGGAGCTGGACAGCAGCGCCAGGATCAACACTCCCTCCACTCTGGGATGCAACTGGAAATGGCGTATGGATAAGAATGCACTGGATCCAAAGCTGGCGAAGAAGATTTATAAAATGGCAAAATTATATGCAAGAGTATAAAAATACGGAAGGCGATAAGCCTTCCGTATTTTAGTTCCGGGGACTAGCATTTTTTAGTGGACTATCTGTATATTTTTGGACTTTTTTGCATGAATGTGGAAAATAGCATTTTTATATGGTATCTTTAACAGTAGATTGGGCGGAATTCTGTCAGGGATTCCGGTTTGGGAGAGATACATATGCGTCATAAGGCTGAAAAAATGGGCAGAAACAGAGGCCAGGGGATCATTATAGGGTTTCTGGTGTTTGTCATTGCAGTCATTTCGATATGCACAATTATTTTTCGTTCCTATGTGCGGGAGTTTCATAAAGTAACAGAAAAGGAAAAATATGACCAGTATTATGTGATGATCACGGAGGATCGGAAGCCGGACTTCTGGCAGTCGGTATACCGCGGAGCCTATGAGCGGGGGCAGGCGGAAAATGTATATGTGGACCTGCTGGGGGAGCACTTGTCTCAGGAATATTCCAGATCCGACCTTATGCGGATCGCCATGACATCCGGTGTGGACGGTATTCTGGTGGAATCCGATGAAAGTGACGAGATGTCGGAGCTGATTGATGAGGCGGTAGACCGTGGAATTCCGGTAGTTACCCTGTATGGAGACAATACCCACAGTGCCAGATGCAGCTTTGTGGGTGTGGGAAGTTATAATCTGGGAAGAGAGTATGGAAGACAGGTGCTGAAACTGGCAGCGGCAGAGGATACAGAAGATCCGTTAAAGGTAGCGGTACTGATGAATGCTCACGCACTGAATTCTACCCAGAATATCGTGTGTTCCGGAATTCAGGATGCTCTGGAACAGGAGAAGCTTCAGGGATCGGAGATCCAGATGTCTCTGATCACGGTGGATGACACCAATACCTTCTCCGTTGAGGAGTCCATCCGGGATATTTTTATGGATCAGACTCTTCCGGATATTATCATCTGTCTGAACGAACTGAGTACGACCTGTGTCTACCAGGCTGTGGTGGATTACAACTGTGTGGGAGAGATCGCCATTCTCGGATATTATGACACGGATACTATATTAAAGGCCATCGAACGCAATGTCATCACAGCAACGATCTCCATTGACACGGAACAGATGGGGGCATTTTGTGTGGATGCGTTGCAGGAATATTACAATTACGGTTATACGAGCCAGTATTTTACGGCAGATGTTACCGTGATCGATCAGAGCAACGTGGAAGAGTATTTAGGCAAACAGGAAGAGGCAGAGTGAGGCGGGGTATGACAAAGAAATTTCGGCAGCTGTCTCTTCAGGCGAAGATGAGCAGCATTTTTATTCTGGTAAATCTGGTGGTGTTTGCGGTGACGGTAATTCTGATCCTTGGCATCAACAGCATGTCCTCTGAAATCGATATGGTCTATCAGGGGAATCTGCGGCTGAATGAACTGTCGGATGCCCTGACGGCAGTACAGGACAGCATGACAGAGTATCTGGATTCCAAGACCAGTGATTCCCTGGAGGAATTCTATCGCAGTGAACAGATTTATGCCCAGATGGTACAGGGGTTGAGTGATGACGTGACGGAAGCCACCTTTCGACGGATGGAGCGTAGCATCCGGCATATGTCTGAGGAGTATCTGGATCTGGTGGGGCAGACCATCGAAGCCAAGAGAGGACGAAACGTGGAAAAATACAGGGTGCGCTATGAAAATGCCACCCAGATGTATGAGTACATAAATACTTATATATATAGTCTGAATAACGAACAGTTCCGCAGTAATTCCGAGAACTACAGCCGCCTGTCAGTGGCATTCCGCAGCTTTGAACTGTTCAGTGTCATTACCCTGACGATCGTGGCAGTGATCAGCGTGGCCATTGTGGTAAAACTGACGGGAGAAATCATCAGTCCGTTGAAGAGGCTCACGGTAATGGCCAATGAAGTGGCGGGTGAAAATTTTGATACGGAACTTCTGCCGGTGCAGTCGGAGGATGAGATCGGCGTGGTAACCGGAGCGTTCAACCAGATGGTTATCAGTATCAGACAATATCTGGAGAGACTGCGGCAGAGTATGGAGATCCAGCGTTCACTGATGGAGAAGGAACTTCTGATGGAATCCCATCTGAAGGATGCGCAGCTGAAATATCTGCAGGCGCAGATCAATCCCCATTTTCTGTTCAACACCCTCAATGCCGGAGCTCAGCTGGCGATGATGGAGGGGGCGGACCGAACCTATGATTATATACAGAATGTGGCGGATTTCTTCCGCTATAATGTGAAAAAGGGCAATGATATCGTCACGCTCCGGGAGGAACTGGAGTTGATCGATCATTATATTTATATCCTGAATGTCCGCTTTTCCGGAGATATTCATTATGAAAAGGAGATTTCGGAGGATCTGTTGGATTGTGCCGTGCCCAGCATGATCCTGCAGCCCATTGTGGAAAATTGTGTAAATCACGGTATCCGGGAGATGAGTGGAGAAGGACGGATCTGGCTGAAGGTGTATCACGGGGAAGAAGATACGCTGGTCATCAGTATCCGGGACAACGGCATCGGTATGGATGCGGAGATCATAGAGAAGCTGAAGAACGGAACCTACCATGAAAAGCGGCAGAGCTCCGGTTCCAACGGTATCGCCATGGGAAATGTCATAGCAAGACTGAAGCTGTTCACCCAGAACGAAGATGTCATGACGATCCGCAGTGATGGCAGGAACCAGGGCACGGAAGTGATCCTGTATCTTCCGGTAAAGGAGAGAGAAAAAGCAGATGTATAAGATCATGTTGGCAGATGATGAAGGAATCGTGATCGATTCCCTGAAGTTCATTATTGAGAAAGAATTTAAGGATATCTGTGAAGTGCAGTATGCCAAAACCGGAAGGAGTGTCATCGAACTGGCGGAGAGCTTTCGACCGGACATTGCAGTCATGGATATCCAGATGCCGGGGATCAACGGCATCGATGCCATGAAAGAGATCCGCAGGACCAATAATCACACGGTGTTTATTGTGATGTCGGCCTATGATAAATTCGACTATGCCAAGGAAGCAATCAAGCTGGGAGTTATGGAGTATATCACCAAACCCATGGAGAAGACCAGGATCGTGAACGCTCTTCGCAAGGCCATGGAAAATATCGATGCCGAGCGTCTGAAGCGGAAAAATGAGCTGTTGATCAAGGAAAAGCTGGAGACAGTGGTTCCCATTATTGAAAGTGGACTGATCCACAATATTCTCTTGCAGGAGCATTTCAGGGAGGATATCGAGAATTACCGTTCCATTCTGGGGATTACGCGGCAGTATGCTTATATGATCGCGGTGGTCAGCGGTGACGAGCAGCAGGGCAATCATATGACGAACGCAGTGGGCAGCAGTGTCCGGATGCAGAAGCATTATCAGGAGGTAAGGGATTGTCTGAAGGAACACTTTGACTGTATCGTGGGAACGGTGATGGCCAATAAGCTGGCGGTGCTGGTTCCTTACGAAAAAGAAATAATGGATTACAACGAACGTATTGAACTGATCGAGAAAGCTAGGGAACTGGTGCGCTACATGCGCAAGCGTACGGATATCAGCTTCCGTATCGGCATCGGAGGACCGAAGGATTTTCTCATGGCATCAGAGTCCTATACCGAGGCGCTGAATGCACTGGTGGCATCCACGGGCAGTGTGGCTCATGTGGATGATCTGCCGATCCGCTGCGAATTTGCCGGAAACTATCCGGTGAAACTGGAGAAGAAGCTGTTTGCGGAGATTGAGGACGGAGACATCGATAATGCTTCGGCAACGGCAGCGGCATTTTTTGACTGGATGACGGACATCGGATCGGATTTGATGAACATGCGCCTGAAGATCCTGGAATTTGTGCTGTGGTCGGAACACATTGCCTATGAGAAAGGCGGTATGACTTATCAATTGAACTCCCGGGCGGATTATCTGCCGCAGGTCATGGAGATGGCAGAGCCATCGGCCATGAAGACCTGGTTCCTGGAAAAGGTAAAAGAGTCTTGCCGCAATGTTTTGAACAAGAGAGAAGAGAAGTCCGGCAGTATCATTGAAATGGCCAAAAATTACATTAAGAATAATTACCACAAAGACATTTCCCTGGATGATGTATCCAGAGAGGTCAATATCAGCCCGTATTATTTCAGCAAGCTTTTCAAGGAAACCACGGGAGAGAATTTCATCGAATATCTGACGAATCTGCGAATGGATAAGGCAAAGGAACTGTTGGAGACCACGGAGTGCTCCATGAAGGAGATCTGCGTCAGAACGGGATATTCAGATCCGAATTATTTCAGCCGCAGCTTTAAAAAGAACGTGGGGGTCACTCCGACGGTCTATAAGGAGAATCGGGGAAAAATATATGAACAGGGCAGTGTGTAAAATGAAAAAAATGTGGAAATATGCAGCGGTTGTGCTTGTCTGTGTGCTGACACTCGGCGCCTGCGGTAATCTGGACAGCAGTAAAACGTCCGGGGATGCCGCACAGGACCGGAAGATCCAGATCGGCATGAGCTTCGATTCTTTTGTCATCGAGAGGTGGCAGACAGACCGGGATATCTTCGTATCTACAGCCAAGGAACTGGGGGCGGAGGTCAATGTACAGAATGCCAACGGGGATCTGGAACAGCAGAAGAAACAGATCAATTATTTCATTGATAAGGGAATGGACGTTATTGTCATCATCTGCATTGATTCCGAGGGGCTGGCAGAGCAGGTGCAAAAGGCGAAGGAAGCAGGGATTAAAGTCATCGCCTACGACCGAATGATCATGGATTCGGATATTGATCTGTATATCACTTTCGACAACGAGCGCGTCGGCACCATGATGGGAGAAGCACTGGTGGATAACGGGCTGTCTGGTGGAAAAGTGCTGATGCTGGGAGGTTCTGCGGTGGACAGCAACGTGGCTATGGTAGAGAAAGGATTCCGGAAGGTGATGGAGGATCATCAGGTGACAATCCTGGATTCCATGCATGCGGACGGATGGAAAGCGGAGCTCGCAGCGGCCTATGTCTATGACCATATGGATGTTGTCTCGGAAGCGGATGCCATCATGTGTGGCAACGATGATCTGGCCAGTAAGGTGGTGCATGCCCTGAAGGAAAAGAGGATGGCGGGAGACATCATGGTCGTTGGGCAGGATGCCGATCTGGAAGCCTGTCAGCGGATCGTAGAAGGAACACAGGTCATGACGGTTTATAAGCCAGTGGAGAAGCTGGCCCAGAAGGCTGCGGAATGTGCCGTGCTTCTGGCAGAAGGAAAGGAGCTTCCAGAAGAGACTGTGACGATAGAAAGCGGAAACTATCAGGTGCCCTATATCGGACTGGAACCCATCAGCGTGGATAAGACCAATATCAATGATGTGATCATAGGCAGTGGATTCCATCTGAAGGAAGATGTCTATCTGAATGTCCCTGCCGAAATGCCCTGACGGGATCGTGAATGCAGAAAACTAGGAACAGGAAAAAATTGGTAAGATAGCTGTGCTTGCAGACAAAATATTGCTAGCACAGCTTATTTTTGCCTTCCGGACAGCACAGAAAAGTGCAGAAGGTCATAAAATCATGCTATTTGATCTATGGTATTCTCTACTTGTCAACAAAAACAAACCAAACAAGGGAGGTTACTTTTTATGAGGAAGAAATTATTAAGCACACTTCTGGCAACAGCCATGGCTGTTACAATGCTTGCAGGATGTGGATCCAATGGGGGACAGCAGGCAACCACACCGGCAACGGACAATAAGACGGAGACTTCCGCAGAAGCAAAGACAGAGACTTCTGGTGCAACAGGCGGCGGTAAGGTCGGTGTAGCAATGCCCACCAAGGATCTGCAGAGATGGAATCAGGATGGTAGCAACATGCAGGCTCAGCTGGAGGCAGCAGGCTATGATGTAGATCTGCAGTACGCATCTAACGATATTCCCACACAGGTATCCCAGATCGAGAATATGATCAATTCCGGCTGCGAACTTCTGGTCATCGCATCCATCGACGGTGACTCTCTTGGAACCGTTCTGGAGCAGGCAAAGGAAAAAGACATTCCGGTTATCGCATATGACCGTTTGATCATGAACTCCGATGCAGTTACTTATTACGCAACCTTCGATAACTACATGGTAGGTACGAAACAGGGTGAATACATCAGAGATCAGTTGGATCTGGACAATGCAGCAGGACCTTTCAATATCGAGCTGGTAACCGGTGATCCCGGTGACAACAACGCAAGATTCTTCTTCGGCGGTGCCATGGATGTGCTGCAGCCCTACATTGACGCAGGTAAGCTGGTAGTAAAATCCGGACAGACCGATTTCGAAACCGTTGCAACCGCTAACTGGTCTACTGAGACCGCACAGTCCAGAATGGACGCTATCATTTCCGCTAACTATGCAGACGGAACCAAGCTGGATGCCGTTCTGTGCTCCAACGACTCCACTGCACTGGGTGTAACTAACTCTCTGGAAGCTAACTACACCGGCGAGTGGCCTATCATTACCGGTCAGGACTGCGATAAGCCCAACGTTAAGAATATGATCTCCGGCAAACAGTCCATGTCCATCTTCAAGGATACCCGTACTCTGGCATCCAAGGTAGTAGAGATGGTAGACGCAGTCATGAAGGGCGGCGAAGCACCTGTCAACGATACCACAACCTATGACAATGGTACCGGTGTCATTCCTTCTTACCTGTGCGAGCCCGTATTCGCTGATGCAAGCAACTACAAAGAGCTGCTCATCGATTCCGGTTACTACACAGAAGCAGATTTACAGTAATTTTATAAAATAATATGGATCCTGCGGGATCCTTACGGCAGGCGGGCGTTTCCCGCCTGCCGTATTCATGGGAAAGCAAAATAGAACGGTTTGATTAGATAATGTGGAAATAAGACTTGGGAGGAATACCATTGGCAAAAATCTTATTGGAAATGAAAAATATAACCAAAACATTCCCCGGTGTAAAAGCACTTGACAATGTAAACCTGCAGGTGGAAGAGGGAGAGATCCACGCACTTGTAGGCGAAAACGGCGCAGGAAAGTCCACATTGATGAATGTATTGAGCGGTATATATCCGTATGGGTCTTACGAAGGGGACATCATCTATGACGGTGAGGTCTGCAAATTTGATAAGATCAAGGACAGTGAGGAAAAGGGTATCGTAATCATTCATCAGGAGCTTGCACTGATTCCCTATATGACGATCGGGGAAAATATGTTTCTGGGCAATGAACGGGGACATAAGTACAAAATCAACTGGAATGAAACCAATGCCAGGGCGGCAGAACTTTTGAAGACCGTAGGCCTGAAGGAAGGCCCCCAGACATTGATAAAGGATATTGGCGTAGGAAAACAGCAGCTGGTAGAGATTGCGAAGGCACTGGCCAAGAACGCAAAACTTCTGATCCTGGATGAGCCTACTGCCTCTCTGAATGAGACGGATTCCAAGGCACTGTTGGATCTGATGCTGGAACTCAAGAAAAAGGGAATGACATCCATCATCATCTCTCATAAGCTGAATGAGATTTCTTATGTGGCAGATAAGATCACCGTCATTCGTGACGGATCTACCATCGAAACACTTGTGAAGGGAAAAGATGATATTACCGAGAGCCGGATCATCAAAGGAATGGTAGGAAGAGAGATCGCCGACCGATTCCCGAAGAGAGAGCCGAAGATCGGAGAGGTCCTGATGGAGGTCAAAAACTGGACCGTGCATCATCCACTGTATTCTGACCGTAAGGTGGTGGATAATGTCAATCTTAATGTGAAAAAAGGTGAAGTAGTGGGAATTTCCGGCCTGATGGGTGCGGGACGAACGGAACTGGCCATGAGCCTGTTCGGCAAAAGTTATGGTTCCAACATCAGCGGCGAACTGTATATCAACGGCAAAAAAGTACAGCTGAATACTGTACAGGAAGCCATCAAAAATCATCTGGCATATGTGACGGAGGATCGAAAGGGCAACGGACTGATTCTGAGCAACCCGATCAAGATTAATACAACTCTGGCAAATCTGGATGCCATCAGCAGACATACTGTTATTGATAAAGACAAAGAGTACAATGTGGCGGTAGACTATAAGAACAAACTGAATACGAAATGTCCAACTGTGGAGCAGAATGTAGGAAACTTAAGCGGCGGTAATCAACAGAAGGTACTTTTGGCAAAATGGATGTTCACAGATCCGGATATCCTGATCCTGGATGAGCCGACGAGAGGTATTGATGTTGGTGCAAAATACGAAATCTACTGCATCATTAACCAACTGGTGGCAGAAGGAAAATCGGTTATCATGATCTCCTCGGAGCTGCCTGAGATTCTTGGCATGTGCGACCGGATCTATGTAATGAACGAAGGAAAAATAGTAGGAGAACTGGCGGGCAGTGAGGCAACACAGGAGCTTATCATGTCCAAGATATTATCAGCCGGTAAGAAAGGAGCATTGGCATGAATAAAACAAAGGGCCTCGATTTTATAAAAAGATATACCATGATCCTCGTACTGATCGTGGTTACGGCATTTTTTGCATGGAGAACCGGAGGAGCAATCCTGCTTCCCATGAATGTCAGCAGTCTGATCTCGCAGAACGCATATGTGTTTATTCTGGCAACCGGTATGCTGTTATGTATCCTGACCGGCGGTAACATCGATCTGTCCGTTGGATCTGTTGTATGTTTCGTCGGTGCCATCGGAGCGGTACTCATGGTCAACATGAAAATGAACATGTGGCTGGCTATTCTGATCATGTTTGTTATCGGTACACTGATCGGTGCTTTCCAGGGTTTCTGGATCGCTTATGTGAGAATCCCGCCTTTCATCGTGACATTGGCCGGCATGCTGGCTTTTCGAGGATTAAGCAACGTAGTCCTGCAGGGTATGACCGTATCCATTAAGGACTGCACTACATTCGTAAATCTGTTCGGTGGCGGTGCTGACTGTTATATTCCCGATTTCTTCGGTAATGGTCCCATCAATCTGACCTGTGTATTTGCCGGTGTGATCGCTGCAGTGATCTTTGCAGTGTTACAGCTGAAGAATAGAGCCGACAAGGTGAAAAAAGGATACGAAGCTCCCAGCATGGGTTCCACGATCGGCAAAATCGTAGTGATCGCTGCAGTGATTCTGGCATTCAGCTATCGTCTGGCACAGCACAAAGGTATTCCCAGTGTATTGATCTGGGTACTGATTGTTATCATGGTATACGGTTACATCACTTCCAACACTACTGTAGGACGTTATTTCTACGCAGTGGGCGGTAATGAGAAGGCCACCAAATTATCCGGTATCAATACCAACAAGGTTTATTTCCTGGCTTATATGAACATGGGATTCCTGGCAGCGTTAGCTGGTATGGTAACCATTGCACGTATGACTTCCGCACAGCCGACATACGGACAGAACTATGAAATGGATGCCATCGGTTCCTGCTTCATCGGCGGTGCTTCCGCATACGGCGGAACCGGAACTGTACCCGGAGTTATCGTAGGTGCTGTACTGATGGGTGTTATTAACCTGGGTATGTCTCTGATGGGCGTCGATCAGAATATGCAGAAGGTAGTCAAGGGTCTGGTACTTCTGGCAGCAGTTATCTTCGATGTTGTATCCAAACGTGGTGGAAAATTAATTGCCAAGAATTAATTTCTACATATCTAATCAAAAGGGCCCGGTGCATATGCGCTGCAGGCCCTTTTGATGGTATTGGGAGGAGAAGAGCATGAATAAGGGAAAAGAACGGAAGAAGCGGGAAGGAAAGCAGAAAAAAGGAGTCGGGATCGGAGTCAAGATCGTGGCACTTTTGCTGCTGCTGGCAGTTACTGCACTCAGCTGTATGGGAGTGCTGGTGCAGACGCTGCAATCGGTCATTGTAACCAACGATGAAATCGTGGCCGGTCAGGTGGCTGAACAGGAGAAAATCTCGGAGCTTTCCAGACAGTTTACTTACATTAACGGGCAGGTGTTGACCCATGTCATGACCACCAACAGTGTGACAATGGAAAATTTGTCGGATAAGATCCTGCAGGAGATCACTGATATGGAACAACAGATGACGGAGTTCGAAGGACTGCTGTCTGAGGGGGATGCCCGGAGAGAGGCGTTTGACAGTGCTTCTGCGGAACTGGCAAAATACAAAAAGACCGTGGAGAGTCTGCTGGTCACCAGTGCAGAGAATAAGACGCAGGCTTATGTGTCTGCCACATCGAATCTGCCGATGTTCAATGAACATATTGAAAGCTATATGAATCAGATGCTGGAGATCACCGGAGAGCAGATGGCACAGGCACAGGGACAGATGGAGCAGAGTGCGGCCAGAGTGCCCATGATCGTGGCGGTGGCAAGTCTGGTACTGCTTGCAGTAGTCGTGGTGATCATGCTGGGATTGCGGATCTGGGTCATCGGTCCGGTGAAATATGCTACGAGGCAGGTGGATGAACTGGTGGAAGGCATTCGCAATAACAGAGGTGACATCACCAGACGGATCCGGGTGAAATCGGGGGATGAAGTCGGCAGATTATCCATGGCCATCAATGATCTGGTAGCGCAGATGCAGACCATCATAAGGGCGATTACCGAGAGCTGCGGACATATGGAGGAAAAACAGACCGGTATTATCTCCAATGTGGAAAAGGTAAATGCCACTGCGGAGGACACCACCCAGAAGCTGGGAGTGATGGCTGGTGGCATGCAGTCTGTCACGGAGGCTATCGGAGGGGTGCAACAGGATACCGGGGTGCTGGATACCACGGTGGAGAACATGCTGGAGGTGGCACAGGATGGACGCAATTATGCGGCGGATATCAAGGATAGGGCCGGAAAAATGAAGGCAACGGCGGTGGCGAGTAAGCAGGAGGCAACCCAGGTGATGAAGGAGATCGACACGGCAATGACGGAGTCCATCGCCAACAGCAGGCAGATCCACAAGATCACGGAACTGACGGAAGAAATCCTGGGAATTGCTGGAACAACGAATCTGCTGGCACTGAATGCGTCTATCGAGGCTGCCAGAGCAGGAGAAGCAGGCCGGGGATTCGCAGTCGTGGCGGAGGAGATCCGCAAGCTCGCAGACAGCTCCAGAGAGTCAGCCAATAATATCCAGGAGATAAGTAACCGGGTAGTGGAAAGCGTGGAAGAACTTTCCGAAAATGCTACAAAACTTTTGGATTTTGTGAATACCAGAGTCATGAGAGATTACGATGCTCTGGAGGATACGGGCACAAATTATCATGAGGCTGCGGATCATGTGGATGAGATGATGAATGAATTCCGACAGAAGATCGATGAACTGTTGTCGGTACTGCAGAATGTCAATAGTGCTAACTCACAGATGGAAGCAACCGTGGAGGACAGTACGGAAAAGCTGGCGGTGGTAAAGAACAACAACCGGGGATTACAGCAGGAGATGAAGGATATTTCCTATGCGGTGGATGATCTGACCGGTGCAGTGGGACAGTTGAAAGAAAGTATCCGCTGTTTTACAGTGGTATAGACAGAAAAAATAAAATGCACGGGATTCCCGATGGGGAATTACCGTGCATTTTGAATGACTGCAGTTACATTTTAGGAATTTTCCGGAGCGTGATGCAGCTCCAGAGCCAGATAGGAATTGTGGTATTCCTTGCAGTAGGTGACATCTTTGTCAAACCATGCGGGAGGGACGAAAGCCTCTGCTGCTTCTTTACTTCCAAACTCCACTTCTGCCATGATCAGAGGGGCGAAGGGGGCATCAAAAACATCCAGCTCGATGGTCAGGGAATAATCTGCCGGAGGAGTAGGAAAGCCTTCTTTGAATCCGGGATGCTCCAGAGGGATCAGATAGCGTCTTTTGGAGATTACGCTGCCATCGGCTTTTTCCCGTAAATGATAATAAGATGCCTCGTTCAGCGGAAGATTGCTCTCATCTCTGGCCATCATGCCGCTGCCTTTGTAAGTGAGATAATATTCATCATCCTGTTTTCTGGCTCTGACCACAGGATTATAATTCAGATATACCTGCTCGATATGATGAGAAGGATAGCTTTCCAGATTGTCGGGTAAGGATTTCAGGGTAAACTTTCGCTCGATTTCCATAGTATTAATGCCTCGCTTCTGTAATTAAGACTTAAAAACACTTCTTTAGTATAACATGATTTTCCTTGAAAATACAGTGAAATCTGCAAATATCTGCCCATGGGAATTGAATTACGCTTCCAAATTGTGTATACTAATCATAACTGTGCAAAGTCAGAGTATATGACTTGCAAATGAGACAGAAAACAAAACGGAAAGCGAGGGAAAACCATGAGTAAGATAGCGATTTTTCTGGCAAATGGGTTTGAGGAAATAGAAGGTCTGACGGTAGTGGATATCTGCCGCAGATGTGGACTGACCATTGATATGGTGTCCATTACGGAAGAAAAACAGGTGATGGGATCACATAAGATTCCGGTGACTGCGGATATGACATTGTCCCAGGTGAATTTTGAGGAATATGATTGTCTGGTATTGCCCGGTGGCGGACAGGGAACGAAGAATCTGGAGGCCTGTGAGCCCCTGATGCAGCAGATCGATGCTTTTTATGCAGCAGGAAAATACATTGCGGCCATCTGTGCGGCACCCAGTATTTTCGGACACAGAGGAATTTTGAAGGGGAAGAGAGCATGCGCCTATCCCTGCTTCGAGGATCATCTGGAAGGTGCGGCTGTGACTGCAGGCCCCGTGGAAGTGGACGGTAACGTGATCACTTCCCGTGGAATGGGAACGTCCATTCCCTTTGGTCTGGCGATCGCCGGTGTATTCTGTGGACAGGATAAGGCAGATGCCTGTGCCCACGCTATTGTATTTCAGCCGTAAGCAGCTGAAGAGAAAGACGAGGACAAAGAATGAAAAAAGCATTAATTACAGGAATTACCGGACAGGACGGCTCTTATCTGGCAGAGTTCCTGCTGGAAAAAGGATATGAAGTGCATGGACTGATCCGCAGATCTTCCATCAGCAATACCGGTCGTATCGACCATCTGATCCGGGAGGACAAGATCGTTCTCCATGGCGGAGACATGACAGATTCCACCAGCCTGGTGCGCATCATCGGAGAAGTCAGACCGGATGAAATCTACAATCTGGGCGCCCAGAGCCATGTACAGGTAAGCTTTGAGGCACCGGAATATGCCGGAGATGTAGATGCACTGGGCGTGCTGCGGATTCTGGAGGCTGTGCGTATGGTGGGACTGGCCGAGACCTGCCGTATTTATCAGGCATCCACATCCGAACTCTATGGCCGAGTGGAAGAAGTGCCTCAGAATGAGAACACCCCGTTCCATCCCTACAGCCCCTATGCGGTGGCAAAACAGTACGGCTTCTGGATCGTGAAGGAATACAGAGAAGCGTATAATATGTTCGCAGTCAACGGCATTCTGTTCAACCATGAATCCGAGCGCCGGGGAGAGACTTTCGTTACCCGTAAGATCACACTGGCAGCCGGCAGAATCGCCTGCGGTATCCAGGATAAACTCTATCTGGGCAATCTGGATTCCAAGAGAGACTGGGGCTATGCGAAGGACTATGTGGAATGCATGTGGCTGATGCTGCAGTATGACAAGCCGGAGGACTTCGTTATTGCCACCGGTGTACAGCATACCGTAAGAGAATTTACCACACTGGCATTCCATTATGTGGGAATCGAACTGGAATGGCAGGGCAGCGGTATCCATGAAAAAGGAATCAACAAGGCCAACGGCAAGGTGGTGGTGGAGGTCAGCGAGGCCTTTTACCGTCCCACGGATGTGGTCAATCTGTGGGGAGATCCGACGAAGGCCCGCACGGTGCTGGGATGGAATCCCCAGAGAACCAGCTACGAGGAACTGTGCCGTCTGATGGCAGAGCACGATCTGAAGCTGGCAAAGGCTGAAGCGGTAGTGTTGAAGGAAACCGCGGAATAACAGGAGAAATAAAGAGAGGAAGTACTGTAATATCATGGAAAAAGACGCAAAAATATATGTAGCCGGCCACAAGGGTATGGTAGGAAGTGCTATTTGTAGAGCACTCCAGAGAAACGGATATACCAATATCATCACCCGCAGCCATAAGGAACTGGATCTGTGCAGACAGGATGCCGTGGAGGAATTCTTTTCCAGGGAGAAGCCGGACTATGTGTTCCTGGCCGCAGCCAAGGTGGGCGGCATCATGGCCAACAGTGAGGCACTGGCGGATTTCATGTATGAAAATATGATCCTGGAGATGAATGTGATCCATGCGGCATGGCAGAACAACTGCAAGAAGCTGATGTTTTTGGGCAGCAGCTGTATCTATCCCCGTATGGCACCGCAGCCTATGAAGGAGAGCTGCCTGTTGACTTCTGAGCTGGAGAAAACCAATGAGGCGTATGCACTGGCGAAGATCTCCGGACTGAAATACTGCGAGTTCCTGAACAGACAGTACGGAACCGATTATATCAGTGTCATGCCCACGAATCTGTACGGGCCCAACGACAATTATCATCCCACCCACAGCCATGTGCTTCCGGCGCTGATCCGCCGCTTCCATGAGGCAAAAGTATCCGGCGCGAAGGAAGTAGTCTGCTGGGGAACAGGAACCCCACTGCGGGAATTTCTCTATGTGGATGATCTGGCAGATGCCTGCGTGTATCTGATGAATACCTACAGCGGCGATGAGACAGTGAATCTGGGAACCGGCAAGGAACTGACCATCCGGGAACTGACGGAACTGGTAGCGAAGGTAGTAGGTTATACTGGGGAGATCAAATGGGATCCCAGCAAGCCGGATGGAACTCCCAGAAAGCTTCTGGATGTCAGCAAACTGGAAAGCCTGGGCTACCATTATACGACGGAGCTGGAAGAAGGTATCCGTCTGACTTATGAGGATTTCCTCAATAATCCCATGCGTGCGGAACGCTAATGGTTCCGGGCACGAACAGCGCAGGCAGACAGACGGCCCGGGAAAGGATGAAGTGAACAGAATGAATGATTTTCGGAAGACAGCACAGGAGATGCTGGAATTTATAAGAATAAGTCCTACCTGTTTTCATGCAGTGGCCAATATCGGAAGGATGCTGGAGGCAGCAGGCTTTCAGCAGTTACAGGAAAAGGAAGAATGGAAACTGGAAAAGGGCGGACGGTATTATACGGAGCGCAATGATTCTTCCGTTATTGCGTTTGTGATTCCGGAAAAGGAGGTCGGCATCAGGGGCTTTCATATGGCAGCAGCCCACAGTGATTCCCCCTGCTTTAAGATCAAAGAGAAGCCGGAATTGACCGTGGAGGAGCATTATCTGCGTCTGAACACCGAAAAATACGGCGGCATGATCTTGTCCACCTGGTTGGACAGACCACTCTCCGTCGCTGGCAGACTGGCTGTGAAGAACGGGAACGGTATAGAGGGCAGACTGGTGAATATCGACAGAGATCTCTGCGTGATCCCCAATGTGGCCATTCATATGAACCGGGAAATGAACAAGGGTGTGGAGTACAATCCCCAGGTGGATCTGCTTCCTTTGCTGGCGGATGTAACATTTGACGCACACGATGCACAGACTGCATCGGAGAATGCTGAAGAACAGCCGGAAACAGTAGAGAAGCCAACGCTGGCAGCGCTGGCAGCAGAAACGGCAGGCGTGGACGCTGAGACGATTCTCGGAGAAGACCTGTTCTTGTACACCAGACAGGAAGGAAAAATGATAGGAGCAAAGGGAGAATTCGTGTTGTCTCCCAGACTGGATGATCTGCAGAGCGCTTTTGCCCTGACAAAAGCTTTTACGGAGAGTACGCCTGCAGAATATATCAATCTCTGCGCAGTATTTGATAATGAAGAAGTAGGAAGCGGTACCAGACAGGGCGCCGATTCCACTTTTCTGGAAGATACTTTACAGCGGATCACAGAGGGACTGCAGGAGGGGCACAGCACCTATCTGCGCTGGGTGGCAGACAGCTTCCTGATCTCTGCGGACAATGCCCATGCGGTACATCCCAACCATCCGGAAAAAGCAGACCCTGCCAACCGCCCGTATCTAAACGGCGGAATCGTCATCAAATATCATGGCAGCCAGAAATACACCACCGATGGTATTTCCGCGGCAAGGATGAAGGATTACTGCGAACGGGCGAAGGTACCTTACCAGACCTATGCCAACCGTTCCGACATTGCGGGAGGTTCCACTCTCGGCAATATTTCCACCGCACATGTATCAGTGTCCAGCGTGGATATCGGACTGCCTCAGCTGGCCATGCATTCCGCTGTGGAGACAGCAGGCATGAAGGATACGGAATATGCGGTCCGGGCGCTGAAGGAATTCTGGGGCGAATGATTTTGGCAGCGGGAATTCTTAAAAAAGTATAAAAAGCGTGGAAGCACTTGAAAGTTCTGCACGAAAAGTGCATATTTAGGATACAGGAAAAGATACAAAAAAGATACGAAAGAAGGCTGAAGTTATGTTTGAAATGAAACCGGAATACTATATTGGAATTGACATGATCGATCAGGAGCATAAACAGTTGTTTGACTATGCCAGTGAAGCATACGAACTGCTGCAGGAAGAGTTTACACCGGACAAGTATGACAAGATTGATGCAATTCTGGAAAAACTGCGTGATTATACCGTAAAACATTTTTCAGATGAAGAAGCGTATATGGAATCCATCCAGTACAAAAAGATTTTTACCCAGAAGATTCAGCATCAGGAATTTATCAACAAACTGGATGAATTTATTGATCAGCATGAGAAAGATGAAGAAAATCAGGATGAGCAGATCATGGATATTCTGAATTACCTGACAGACTGGCTGATCAACCATATCCTTCATGTGGATGGACAGATTCCGAAGGAGGCGTAAGACCTGACTTTTCCGGAATGATTTCCCACATGGGACATAAGATGTAAGAAGCGGAAGTAATGGGGAGTGCCCATGGACCAGAAACTGGAAAACATCCTGAATCTTGCATTGGAGACCCCGGAGGAAGAACGGGAACAGACGGAAAGTCTGAATGTCGGTTACAGTGCGGAGAGCCGCAGCTGGGAGCTGATCGTAAAATATCATGGCAGTCTGGACGGACTGCGGGAACAGAATATTGTGGTGGAAGAGCTGATTGCCGGATATGCGATCCTTACGGTACCGGAGACACTGGTAGATATCGTATCGGAGACTCCGGAGATCGAGTATGTGGAGAAGCCTAAGCGGTTTTACTATCAGCAGACAGATCCGGACGGCGCATCCTGCTTTCCACCGGTGACAAGAAGAACGCCTTTTCTGAATGGAAGGGGCGTTCTTTTGGCTGTATTGGATTCCGGAATCACCTGGGATCTGGAGGTGTTCCGCAAGGCAGATGGCAGTACGAGGATACGGTATCTATGGGATCAGACGATACCATGGGATCAGACGATTCCGGGAAAGCAGGCCGCATCACGGGAGCAGGAGACGCTGCGGAATCCGACATTGCCACAGAATCAGATAATGCCGGAGGAAACGGGCGATACGGGATATGGGAGGACACCGGATGGATTTCCCATCGGGACTGAATATACGGAGGAGGAAATCAACCGGGCACTGAACAGCAGTGTACTGGAACGGTACGGCCTGATCCCCAGCAGGGATCTGACCGGCCACGGAACGGCAGTGGCAGGGATTGCCGCCGGGAGAAGTGCGGACGGTCTCTATACCGGGGCAGCCCCGGAGGCGGAACTGATCATCGTGAAACTGGGACTTCCCAGGGAGGAAGGTTTTCCCCGGACCACGGAGATTATGAGAGGCGTTACTTATGCGCTGCGGAAAGCCAGACAGTTAAATATGCCTCTTGTCATCAATTTGAGCTTCGGCAACAGCTACGGTTCCCACGATGGAAGTTCTCTGCTGGAGAGGTTCCTGGACAATGCTTCGGAGATCGGCAGGACGGTGATATGCGTGGGCAGCGGCAACGAAGGAGCCGCCAGAGGACATTTTGCCGGCAATATAACAAGGGACGGCCGCGTGGAACTGGCTGTGGGCAATTATGAGAGAAACCTGAACATACAGCTATGGAAAAATTACAGCGATGTGTTCCGGATAAGACTGCAGGCCCCGGGAGGTGAGGAAGCAGAATTGTCCACAAATATCCAGGGAGGAAAATACACGCTGGAATTGGAACAGACTAGAATACTGGTTTATCTGGGAGAGCCTCTGCCCTATGCGGTGGCACAGGAAATCTATCTGGACATGATCCCGGCAGAGGGAAGCTACATCAATGCAGGGATCTGGACAATCCGGCTGGAACCGGTAGTGACCGTGACAGGACAATATTATCTGTATCTCCCAGCGGGAAGCGGAATCGGGGAGAGTACCGGATTCTACCGTGCCACACCCCAGGTGACACTGACCATTCCGTCTACCGCAGCCAAGGTGATCACCGTGGGAGCCTATGACCAGGTCTATGATACCTATGCAGATTTTTCCGGCAGAGGCTATGCAGACAGTACCCGTACCATCGGCGTGGCAGCTGCGGGACTGACCAAGCCGGATCTTGTGGCCCCGGGTGTGAATATCCAGGCTCCGGATGTGTACGGAAGCTTTACTCCCGTGACCGGGACCTCTTTTGCGACACCCATTGTCAGCGGGGCAGCAGCCCTTTTGATGGAATGGGGCATTGTACGGGGGAATGATCCCTTCCTCTACGGCGAAAAAGTAAAAGCATATTTCAGGAAAGGAGCCAGACCACTGAGGGGGGAGACTGAATATCCCAATGACCGGGTGGGGTATGGGAAACTGTGCGTGGCGGAGAGTCTCCTGGAAAATTAGTATCATAAAGAATGAGATTGGAAACAGTTCCGGAACAAAATGCGGCAAAACAGGTTAAATAACTTCAAGAAACTTGATTGTTTTGTAACTATTGTATAGAAATGAGGAGGCAATTTGTGTAAAAAGATGCATTGAAAGCTACATCACAAGATGATACTATAAACAAGAACAATCGTTTGCGCATATTGTGACAATAAAGAGGTATGAAAATAACGGATTGCGCAAGGATGGGGAGGAAAGTGTGCCTGCAATCTGTAGGTTGCAGGTCACGGAAAGGCGTGATGAAGGTATGAACAATAATTCTGGGAATGATAAGACAATGACGATCCATGATGTGGCGAGGGAACTGGGGGTGTCTGCCAGCACAGTTTCCAGGGCGATCTCCGGAAAAGGCCGTATTGGAGCCGCTACCAGAGACCGGATTCTCGACTACATAGAAGAACATGGCTTTTATCCCAATGCGGCAGCACAGAGCCTGGCACAATCCAAGACCAATAATATCGCCATTATCCTGCCGGAGGTCAATACCCTTGTGGATATGCCTTTTTTCCATACCTGTATGTATGGCGTGGAAGAAGTGGCACAGGCCAATGATTATGATATTATCGTGGTCACGACGAACGGAAACGATACCAAACCATTGGAGCGGCTGATCCAGAACCGGAAAGTGGACGGAATGATTCTTACCAGAACTTATGAGAACGACAAATACGTTAAATTCCTGAAACAGAAGCAGATTCCCTTTGTGGCTGTGGGGAAATTCCCGGATGATGATGTTGTACAGGTAGACCATGATAATGTGGGAGCCTGTAAGGAACTGGTGACGGTTCTGTTCGCCAAAGGGATCCAGAATATTGCCTACCTGGGAAGCAATATGGATCAGATGGTAAACCGCTGCAGGTATCAGGGATATGAGGAAGCCTACCGCAAGGGAAAGCGCAAGCTGAACCAGGATCTGGTGTACACGGATTTAAGCAATAAAGCCATGGTGGAAAAGGCAGTGGAAGAGCTGAAAAAGAGCGGTGTGGAGTGCATTCTGTGTCAGGATGACTACATCTGCGATGAGGTAGTCAGAAAGCTTGCCCGCATGGGTGTACGCATCCCGGACCAGATGAAGGTGGCATCCTGTCATTACAGCCGCATTCTGGAAAATTATCCGGTTACCATAACCTCGCTGAAGTTCAATATCACAGAGCTGGGACGGAGATCCTGTCAGGTGCTGTTGGATATGATCCATGGCAAAACAGTACCTGACAAAACACTTTTGGACTATGAGATCATCCTGAAGGAGTCTACAAAAGGCTGACAAGAGTGTGAAAATCATGATCAGGAAAAACGTTTTCCTTAATTTTGCTCAAAAAAATTATAAAAAAAGCATTTTTTTTCAAAAAAAGGATGTGCTGAAAACCAAGTAAAATCAAGACTTTCAAAGCATGATTGTGCAAAATGCACAATTTTAAATCTCAATATCAGTCATTATTATAAATTGACAACATAAGGAAATGTTGCTAAACTATTATCGTAGACAAGCGGTTGCGCAATACGCACAAACTTGCAAAACAAAACAGGAGGATAACAAAATGAAAAAGTTAGTCGCTTTAGCAATGTCACTGACTATGGCATTCTCTCTGGTAGCTTGTGGAAACTCTGATGCTTCTGCAAATGCCGGAACAGATACCACAGCAACTTCTGCAGCAGCAACCACCACCGAGGCTGCACAGCAGACCGCTCCCGCTGAGAAGCAGGACGTTACCTTGAGAATGTGGGGTGCTGAGGAAGATCAGCCCATGTTACAGGGCATGATCGATTCCTTCAAGGAGCATTACGCAGATTATGCAAACTTCGATATCCAGCTTGGTACCGAATCCGAGTCCACAGCTAAGGATACTGTTTTAACCGATATTGAGGCTGCTGCTGATGTGTATTCTTTCGCATCTGATCAGCTGATCGATCTGGTAAATGCAGGTGCTCTGCAGTCTGTTGATGATATGGACGCAGCTCTGGAAGCTTACGCTGGCAAGAGCGTAGCTGATGTCAAGAGTGCAAACGCTCCCGGTTCTGTAGACGCAGCAACCAAGGACGGCACACTGTATGCATTCCCTATGAGTGCTGATAACGGTTACTTCTTATATTACAATTCCGAGTTAGTAACTCCCGAAGATGCACAGAGCTGGGATACCTTACTTGCAGCAGCTGAGAAGGCTGGCAAGAAGGTTGGTATGACTTTTGCTTCCGGTTGGTACAATGCTTCCTTCTTCTATGGCGCAGGATTTACTACTGCACTGAACGATGACGGCAGTACTGCTATGGATTGGAACGGCACCAGCGCTGATGGTGTTACCGGTGTACAGGTTGTACAGGCTATGCTGGGTATCGCCGGCAACAGCGCATTCCTTCCGATCGCTGATGGTGATGTTTCTAACCAGATCGCTTCCGGCGAACTGTGTGCAGTAGTTTCCGGTACCTGGGATGCAGCTGCAGCTCAGACCGCTTTCGGTGAAGGCTACGCAGCTACCAAGCTTCCTACCTATACCTGTGGTGACAAGCAGATCCAGCAGGGTTCCGTAGCAGGCTTCAAGTTGGTAGGTGTTAACAAGTATTCTGCAAATGCAGGCTGGGCAACTCTGCTGGCTGACTGGATTACCAACGAAGACAACCAGGCAATCCGTTTCGCAGAGAGAGAGATCGGACCTTCCAATATCAATGTAGCTGGTTCCGAGGAGGTTTCTTCCAATACCGCTATTGCAGCTCTGTCTGAGCAGTCCGCTTATGGTGTAGTTCAGATCGTTGGCGGCAAGTACTGGGATCCTTCCAAGACTTTTGGTGAGAAGGTAGCTCAGGGTCAGCTGAAGGCTGATGATGAAGCAGGTATCCAGGCAGCCCTGGATGAGCTGGTAGAAGGTGTTTCCGTACCCGCTGAATAAGTTTGGGAAGATGATCTGTTCCGGTTCTGTGACAAATGAATGATGAAAACGTTCTGGTGCAGAACGAATACAGAGAATAGAAAGGCGTCCTGAAGCTATGAACAATAATACGTAGTGGAGGGATGCCTTTTTTACAGGAAACGTTTCCGGTAAGCGGGTTCGACTCCTGCCTGCCGGGTTATGTAACTGGTCAGATGAACGTGGGAAGATGTTCGGAACAGTTACTAAAAATTTATATTAATATGAAGAAAGGAGAGGGCAGAGAATGAAGAAGAAAAAGAGCGGAATCGGCGGATTCTTCAAGGAGTTCGGTGAAGCAGTCGTAAAAGGAGATCTGTTCGTAAAATTATCCCTGGTCTGGATGGGAGCAGGATATATCCGCAGAAAACAAATTATCAAAGGTATTTTAATGACTCTGCTCGAAGTGGCAGTCATTGTATTCACCTTTGGCTTTGCCACAGAGTATGTACGTGATTTTGGAACTTTGGGAACGGTTCAGCAGGAGACGGTTTTCAATATTGTAACCATGCAGAATGAGTTCAATGATTATGACAACTCATTTATGATCCTATTGTTCTCCGTAATCTCATTTGTGGTCTGGTTCACATTCCTGGTGATTTGG
Source organism: Waltera sp. (assembly GCF_046969025.1). Classification (NCBI taxonomy): domain Bacteria; kingdom Bacillati; phylum Bacillota; class Clostridia; order Lachnospirales; family Lachnospiraceae; genus Waltera; species Waltera sp. The sequence goes on from NZ_JBKVQF010000020.1 coordinate 23,945, forward strand.
CTTAAGAATGAAGTGACCGTTTACCGGCTTCAGAAAAAAGCACAGGCAGGAGAACATATCAATACGTTTGTAGAAGACTTGCAGCAGTTCAAGAATGACAAATTCTATATCACACTGCTGGCACTTCCTGTCATGGGTGTTGTTATTTTCACGATCGTTCCTCTGCTGATCCTGATCGCTGTTGCGTTTACGAACTATGATCAGGGACATATGCCTCCCTCCGCATTGTTTACATGGGTGGGATTTACCAACTTCAAGAATCTGTTCTCCAGCGGTGGAATGACCATTACCTTCGGTTATGCCTTCCGTAGGATCTTGATCTGGACGCTGGTATGGGCATTGTTTGCAACCGCTACCACTTACATCGGCGGTATTCTGTTGTCCCTGCTGATCAATAATAAGAGAACCAAATTGCCCAAGCTGTGGAGAACGCTGTTCATTGTAACGATCGCAGTTCCCCAGTTCGTCTCCTTACTTCTGGTACGTAACTTTTTCGCGAACAACGGCATCATGAACACAATCTGTGCCAATGCGGGAATTACCCAGTGGCTGAGAGATATCGGCGCGATCAGTACCAGTTATATTCCGTTTTTGTCCGCTCCCGGATGGGCACATGTCATGATCATCCTGATCAATATCTGGATCGGTGTTCCTTACCAGATGCTGATCGCTACCGGTGTGCTGATGAATATTCCTTCTGACCAGCTGGAGAGTGCGAAGATCGACGGCGCTACTCCGATGCAGAGCTTTATTCATATCACTATGCCGTATATGCTGTTCGTCACCGGCCCTTCTCTGGTAACGGATTTTGTGAAGAATATTAATAACTTTAACGTAATCTATCTGTTGACCCAGGGTGTATATACCACCACAAATCAGGCAATGGCGAACTCCCAGGCGAAGGAAGTGGATCTGCTGATCACCTGGCTGTTCAATCTGACACAGAGCTATTACAACTACAAGATGGCATCCACCATCGGTATTATTGTGTTTATCCTATGTGCGGTATTTACCCTCATTGCCTTCAGCAGATTCCTGAAGGGTGACAGAGAGGAGGCGTTCCGTTAATGAAGAGATTTATTAAGACTTTATTACATAACCTGTTACTGGCGTTTTTGGCATTTGTCTGGCTGGTGCCTATCGTATGGCTGGTGGTCACCTCCTTCAGCGCATACACCGGCATGAATACCAGCACCTTTTTCCCGAAGGAATGGAGTCTGGCGCAGTATAAGAATCTGCTTTTCTCTGCGGACAGTGTGGCACAGTTCCCGAACTGGTTCAAGAACACCTTCATCATTGCATGTGTGGTATGTGTGATCTCCACCGCTTTTGTACTGATGGTGGCCTATGCGACCTCCTGCATGCGTTTCCCGGCACGTAAGCCGCTGATGAACGCCGCAGTTATCGTGAATCTGTTTCCCGGTGTATTGTCCATGATCGCAGTATATTTTATCCTGAAGACATTGAACCTGACCAACACTCACCTCGGACTGATCCTGGTATATTCTGCCGGCGCCGGACTGGGTTACCTGATCGCAAAGGGCTTCTTCGATACGATTCCGAATTCCCTGCGCGAGGCTGCTTATCTGGATGGAGCCAGTGAGGCTACGATCTTCTGGAAGGTTGTTATCCCCATGAGCCGTCCCATCATTGTATATACCGTTATCAGCTCCTTCCTGTCCCCCTGGATGGATTTCGTATATGCAAAGCTGATGTTAAATGCCGGCATATCTTCCCAGTGGACTGTTGCTATCGGTCTGTACAATATGCTGGATAAGAGCCTGATCAACACTTACTTTGGTCAGTTCTGTGCAGGCGGTGTACTGGTATCTATTCCTATCTCTGTATTATTTGTGATCATGCAGAAGTTCTATGTGGAAGGTATCACCGGTGGCGCAGTGAAAGGTTAAACTGCTTAGGCAGTTTAACCTAGGAGAATCCATGGAATGGATTCTCCGGATAAATGTATGACATGGAGATAAAGAGTTAATTTATGGATAAATTTATCAAAGGTATGGATGTATCGACTTTGCCGGAAGAGACAGCTCTCGGTGCAAAGTATTATGACGAAGGCAAAGAGGGGGACGCACTGGAGATCTTGAAAAAATACGGTGCCAACTCTCTGCGCATCCGTCTCTGGAACGATCCTTACAGTGAGGACGGCAAGCCTTACGGAGCCGGTACCAGTGACTTTACAAAACTGGTGGCACTGGCTTCCGCAGGCAAAAAGCTGGGTTACAGCTATCTGCTGGATCTGCATTACAGTGATTTCTGGGCAGATCCCGGCAAACAGTTCCCTCCCAAGGAGTGGGCATATGCAGATGCCAATGCACTGGAGAAGTATGTGTATGATTACACGAAGGATGTGCTGCTGAAATTAAAGCGTCTGGATCTGCTTCCGGAGATGGTACAGGTAGGTAATGAGATCACCAATGGCCTGATGTGGCCTCATGGAAAATGGGACAATGTTGACAATATCGCCCGGTTTATCAGTGCGGGCATCCGTGCGGTGAGAGAAGTATCCCCGGATAGCCGCGTGATGCTTCATCTGGACTGTGGCGGCAACAATGCCCGCTGCAGAGAATGGTTTGATGCCTATGTACAGAGAGGAGAGGACTTCGATGTCATCGGATTGTCCTATTATCCTTTCTGGCATGGAACCATTGAGGATCTGACAAATAATATGAACGATCTCTCTCAGAGATATCAGAAGGATGTCATTGTGGCAGAGGTATCCATGGGCTTCACCATGGAGGACTATGCAGACAGGGAAAAACTGTCACCGGAACAGCGCAAGGGCATGGCGACCAAGCCCCACCTTGCAGAGGCGGTGGAGTATCCTATGACACCGGAAGGACAGTCTGCATTTATGCAGAAGGTCATGGAGAGGATCACACAGGTTCCGGAGGGCAGAGGAAAGGGCTTCTACTATTGGGAGCCGGCATGGATCCCAATGCCCGGTTGTGGCTGGGCCAACGAGGAATCCCTGAACTATATTCAGGATCCCGGTCCGGGCGGAAACGAGTGGGCCAATCAGGCACTGTTCGATTATGATGGAAATGCACTGCCCGCGTTGAAAGTGATCAGAGACTTTCAGAAGTAATGTGATATTCGTTCCCGCAATGCGGGGAGGATGATATAATGAGTGCAAGTGAGCCAATATGCTTGCATAATTGGCGAACGGCGAATTTGATCATGATCGTTGCGAAGCAACGGTAAGCACCGTAGGTGCGAATCATGATATACTGAAGCAAAATCACTTGCTTGCAAGTGTGATTTTGCGAAATGTATTGAGTGAGCTATGCTCACGATATAAGATGCCAAATGGCGAGATGGAGGAAAAGATGGATAAGTTTATCGTGAATATCATTCACCGTCCGGAGATGGTTCCCGAGTATGCGGAAAAAGTAACCGGACACGGCAAAGAAGAGGATCTGGGCAGAAAAGCACTGTTAACAGAGTCTCTGGATATTTTCAAGTTTCAGCAGGAAACTGCGCATAAGAATGGTTTGAAGACTACCATTCAGATGACCTATGCTTCCCTGTTCAATGACGAAGCGGTAGCACTGGCTAAGGCAGATCACGAGAAGTACGGTGATGAGATCGCACTGTCTCTGTTAGGTCTGCCCTGCACAGAGTTCCGTGAGAAGTACAAGACCAAGGATTTCTGTATCTGGATGTTCTCCATGGAAGACAAAAAGTCTATCGTGGATGATGTGTTCTGCAAGTTCCATGAGAAGTTCGGATTCTATCCCGAATCCACCGGATCTTACTACATGGATGCAGATCTGACCAATTATATCAAAGCAACCTATCCTACCGTAAAATGTGCGGTAGCAACCTGTTGGGAGGAAGGCCCCAAGGCATATCATACCTGCAACAACTCCTGGTATACCTTCATGGATGGCGGCCCCTGGGCACCTTGGATCCCTTCCAAGCAGAATACCCATGCACCTGCAGCCAACGAAGCTGAGGACAGCGGTGTAGTAGCAATCCCTCACCTGTCCAGAGACCTGCTGGCATGCTATGACGGCAATGGCTCCAACTTCGGAACCCATCCTCAGAACGTATTGCGTGGTATGATCTATGACACCAAGACCTGGGAGTATCCTTATCTGTACAACCTGATCGATCAGTATCGTTCCCTGGAGAAGTACAACAACGGATACGCATACAACATGATGTTCGTAGGACCCGGCTGGCTGAACAAAATGGGCCGTTGGGAGCAGCCTTACGAACTGTTGAAGAAGAGTTATGAAGACGGTATGAAGTATTACGGCGACCTGAAGAAGGAAGGCAAGCTTACCGATATGACCATGGCGGAGTTCGCTGATTACTATCGTCAGAAGAAGACCTACACCGAGCCTGAGTGTGCTCTGTGGAGAGATATTTTGTACGGTTCCGACAAGCAGTTGTTCTGGTACTGTGATCCCTTCATGCGTGCCTGCGTAAATATGGATCAGGGCGGTGCTATCGTAGACCTGCGCCCTTACGCTGCAAAGCTGGAGTGGCCGGTAGGTATCGGCACCAAGCATGTGACCGATGCTTCCTATCCTTTCCTGATCCAGGAGAAGTACCGTGCAGGTTACTTCACACATTATGCAGGAGAAGGTACCGTTAGAAGTGCCAAGTTAAAACACAAAGGTGAAGAAGTGGATCTGTGCCTGTGCCGTACCAAGGCTCATTTCTCTCAGGAAGGCAGCACCAGAATCCTGACATTGGATCCCGTAGATATCGAGTTCTATGATCTGACCGTAAAATTACAGACCATCGTTTCCTTCGAGGAAGGCAGCTCAGCAATCAAGATCGAGCGTAAGATCCTGGAGATGAGCGATCCGAACGCAGAAGTAGAACTGAACGAGTACATCGTAGCATGCTATGGTACCACTGAGTACTCTGAGGACATGCTGGGTATCACCCTGAGCACCAAAAAGGGTGACGAGGTAGAGACTCTGGATTACGAGTACAAGTGCCGTGAGATGGAGAAGGCAGAGGCTGACGAAGTAAGAGCTGTCATTCCTCAGATCGAGACCGCAGTATCCATGAGCACCAATGCAGAAGGCGCTGTCGGATATGTGAAGGAAGGATATGCATTCTCCCCGATGTTTACACTGGGTTACAATTCCAAAATCAAGGATAAGGAGGTCGTTGCAACATGGCTCAAGCTGGAAAAGGCAAATTAAACTACAGATGTCCCTCTTGCTTCATGAGAGATATCGATATGGATATGTTCTACGATAAGGATAAGAAGGAATACTACTGCCTGCGTTGTCAGTACAGGGGATCCGAGGAAGATGTCCTCAAGAAAAATGAAATGGCAAGATTCCGTTATGGCGCTATGTATGAGCGTTACACCAAATTCGATTTTGATTGAGAAAACGGATAAAGCGATTGCATAAGAGCATTGAAAAAAGGGGCTGTATTACAGCTCCTTTTTCATGTATTCATATATGAAAAGAAATGAAAAATACCTTTTGTAAAATCAATCTGTACAATGGGAGAATGTGTTACATGCCTTATGATAAAGCAGAGCAAGAACAGAATTCCAATCGCAAACGCCCCATGATCGATCCATTTGTCCGATAAGTGAAGAAGCCGGAATTTCCAAAGAGGAAAAATAATAAAAATTCCCAATACTACAGGCCAGAGAGGATGATAATAAAAGGCTGTTGTAAGATCACCGCTTAATAGGCATAAAAATGCTCTGGTCATTCCACAGAAAGGGCATGGAATGCCAAAAAAAAATAGTAAAGGGCATTGATATCCTGAGAACCACAGGAAAAGCAGGAGTAGTGCAATAATAGAAATAAGAAATATAGTTTGTTTTATGTTTTTATTCATGATCAGCAACCTATAAAAAGAAAAAAGCTTTTGTCGTCTCCGGCAAAAGCTTTTTTTATCCTGTGATTATGCTGTATATTTACCGTCTACGAATACAACTTCTTCGGAACCGGCATAAGCAGCACCGTATGCCTTGGTAAGAGCAATGATCCAGTCGACCAGGCTCCATACTCCGCAGCCACCGGCAGTGAGAAGCTTCAAAATTCCGAGACCAACCTGACCTCTGACGAATCTATCAACACCCAACTCACCAAGTAAAAAGCAGAAAACCCAGGCAAATACATGCTTGTTAACACGATTTTCCATTAGAAAGCCCCTCCTTTGTATTAAATGATATCATCATTATGATCCGTTAGTGAGAAAAAATCAATCAATAAACGAAAAAAACATAAAATTATGTGCTTTAAGGGTCTATAAATAGTTATTAGAGGAACGTTTTAAAATAAAGCGCACATTGTATCCGGATTCGTCACAGATCCCGCGGACGATCTCTTCCGCAGCATCCTTGACATTGTCGTTGATGCAGATGATGCAGGCATCTTTTTTGCGGCTGAAGAAGGAAGCCTTCGGCCAGCGGATATAATAAGAAATCCGGTTTTTCAGCAATGCTCTCTCGATGAGCTGCTTGCAATCGGGATCGGATACTTCGCACAATTCAATCTCATTATTAACTTTCAGAGTGGTATATAGCGGCTGCATGATGTCACCTCCAATAGTATTACAAGACGATTATAGCACAGATTCTTTGAAATGCGCAAGTAGCGCTTATACTTGACGCGGTATCCGGAAGAAGGTACAATAATACACACGGAATATGGAAACCGAAACAGCCCGGACGGGAAGGACAGACAGATCCAAAGTGCGGGCGGTAGGAAGAGAAAGGAGATCATACGATGGATATTATAGAGAAGATCGGTGATACCATCACCGAAAAGGGAAAAGTAGCGGCAGACAAAGCAAAAGAACTGGCAGCCATTGCTAATCTGAAGAGCCAGATCTCTACCTGCGAGGAAGTCATGAAGAAGAACTATCTGGAGATCGGCAAGATCTATTTTGAACAGTACAGCGATATGCCGGAGCCTCCTTTTGAGAAGCAGTGCGAGACCATTAAGAACAGCCAGAGAGCCATTGCAGATTTACAGGAAAAGATCGAACAGCTGAAAACAAAATAAAACGAAATGACGAAAATAAAAACAGGGTTGACAGCAATCCTGTTTTTATTTATAATGCAGACATAACAATGTTATGTGAACGAGTGAACACATGATAGAATAAACTCTTCCATAGAAAACATACCTGACTGCTTGCAGGCAGGGGATGCTTTCTATGAGAGGAGTATTATTCCCGAAGGAGATCGCAATGCCCTTAAAACAGGAAACGCAAAATGAGAATAAAGAAACCAGGCAGCACCTTCTGGAATGTGCCAAAAGGGAGTTCCTGGAAAAAGGATATATGAAAGCTTCCCTGCGGAATATCTGTAAAGAGGCCGGAGTGACCACAGGGGCGCTGTATTTTTTCTTCAAGGATAAGGAAGATCTGTTGGCAGCACTGGTGGAAGAGCCGTTGCGGCAGCTGTATGCAATAATGGAAGAACATTATGCCACAGAGATGCACAACGAGGATCAGGTGGCACAGCTGGATATTGCGGATGACGGGGATCTGGAAGCATCCAGACAGATCATCCGGCAGATGTATGCGAACCGGGAGGCCTTTCTGCTGCTCCTAACGAAATCTCAGGGGTCCCGATTTGAAAATTGTCTGGATGAGGTCGTGGATATCTCGGAGCAGCAGTACCGCAGATTATGCGATATGGTGACGAATGCCACCGGAAGACCGCGGGTCGATGATTACATGACACACTGGATGGCCCACATTATGGTAGATACTTTTGTACACCTGTTTCTGCATGAGACAGAAGAGAGAGTGGCATTGAAGCATGTGGATGCCTTGACGATGTATCTGGTGCGCGGATGGATGGGCATAATGACAGAAAGCTAAAATACAATGCACCCCAAGGAAGGTTGGACTTTGCAGGGGTGCTGTTTCAGAGCATTAACATAACAGTGTTATGTTAATGAAAATCATTATCATTAGTGATGAGGAGGCAGGATATGTATCTGGAAGTGAAGGATCTGAAGAAGAGCTATGGAGAAGGCGGCGGTTATGTACAGGTATTAAAGGGAATCACCGCAGGAGTGGAACAAGGTGAAATGTGTGTCATCCAGGGCACCAGCGGTTCCGGCAAATCCACGCTGCTCAACTGCATCGGAGGACTGGATACCGTGGATTCCGGTTCCATCGTAGTGGATGGACAGGAGGTGGCGGGGCTTAACAGTAAAGCACTTTCCAATTACCGTCGGGAGAAGCTGGGTTTTATTTTCCAGTTTTATAATCTGGTGCCGAATCTGACGGTGAAGGAAAATATCCAGGTCTGCCAGTATCTGACGAAGAATCCTTTGAATATGGAGGAACTGCTGCAGGTACTGGGACTGACGGAACATCAGAACAAGTTCCCTGCACAACTTTCCGGCGGACAACAGCAACGCTGTGCCATCGCAAGAGCCTTGATCAAGAATCCGAGCCTTCTGTTATGCGATGAGCCTACGGGTGCGCTGGATTCCAGGACTTCCCGGGACATCCTGATACTGCTGGAGGATATCAACAGACAGTATGGCACTACGATGCTTATTGTTACGCATAATAATTCCATTAAAAACATGGTACATCAGGTCATTATGATCAAGGACGGACAGATCAGCAAGAACTACCGGAACGAGAAACGTGTTCCTGCGGCAGAACTGGAGGATTTGTAGGATGCAGAGGATATTAAGCAAACGAGTACTTCGGGATATCCGGGAAAACCTGCTTCGGTATCTGGCACTGTTTTTCCTGGTGGCACTGGTCATGTATATGGTGGTGGCTATTGTGGGAGCTGCCGAGACTATTATGCAGGGGACGAAGGAGAGCGGACGTGTCCATCACAGAGAGGACGGACAGTTTGGCGTTTTTGTTCCGCTGACCGAAAAAGAGACCGCACAGATCACGGAAAAAGATGTGACACTGTAGATGGATTTTTCCCTGGATTTTCATCTGGGACAGTCCACGTTTCGTGTCTATCAGGCAAGAGAATCGGTAGATCTGTTCGTTCCAGCAGAAGGGGAGGAAATTCCGGCACAGGGAGAGATCCTGTTGGAACAGCATTATGCGGAAAAACATGAGCTGCAATTAGGAGATATCTTTATCGTTGGGGGAAAAGAGTTCACCGTTGCCGGAATCGGCAGCACGCCGGATTACGATGCTGCTTTTGAGAAAACGTCAGATACCACTGTAGACAGCAATCTGTTTGGCTTCGGATTTGTCACGGCAGAGGATTATGAAGCTCTGAAAGCAGGCGGACAGAATTTCCGGACGGAGGATTATACTTACACCTATCTGCTGAATGATACCATGACGGATCAGGAACTGAAGGAACTGTTACAATCCTTCGAACTGGACCGCAGTAAGGTGACAGATACTTATTTCCTGGAAATGCTGGCAGATGCGGAAGAGACGAAGAACGATATTCAGGATGGTATCCAGGAACTTCTGGATGGCGTGGATGAGCTGGTGGACGGTGTGGATGAACTGGCGGATCATAATACAGAACTGACGGATGCGGCGGATGAGTTGTTTGATGCCATGCTGGAACAGGTGAATGACAGCCTGAAGGATGCCGGAGTGGAAGTGACACTGACTTCAGGAAATTATGAACAACAGCTGAATGCCATGATCGCTAATCCTCATGCCTACACCGCATCCCTGCGGCAGAACCTGCAGGACGCGAAAAAGTCTCTGGAAGATCTGCAGGAGTTCCGGGATGGTGTGAAATCCTACACGGACGGAGTTAATGCAGCTTCTGCCGGTAGCGGAGCACTGGTGGGCGGTATGAGTCAGATCACGGAAAACAGTGCTGCGTTGAATCAGGGAGCTGATGCTATTTTTAATGCCATTTTGGGCATGGTGAATGAACAGCTCCAGGCAGAGTTGGAATCTTATGCGGCATACGGGATCAGCTTTCCGGGACTGACGGCTGGCGGTTACGGAGAGCAGCTGGATCAGCTGGCAACTGTCTTTACACAGATGGGGGCATCCCAGGCAGCGGGGCAGCTGTCTGCAGTGAAAAGTCAGCTGGACACCGTGGCACAGTTTCGGGATGGGGTGAAAGCCTATACCGCCGGTGTCGGAGAAGCAGCCGGAGGATCCCAGGAGCTGTTCCAGGGACTGAGCGTGCTTTATACCGCCAGTGAGCCTCTGGTAGACGGCACAGATGCCGTGGTGGATGCACTGATGGATATGGTGGAGGCACAGCTGGAAGAAAGTGATATTCAGGTAGAACTGACTGCCGACAATTATAAGGAAGAGCTGGACCAGCTGATGGCAGAGGGCAGCAGTGTGGATGCCAGGCTGCGGGATTCCTTGAAGGACGCGAAGGATACTTTGGCGGATCTGGAGGATTTCCGGGAAGGAATCATCGATTATACGGATGCCGTGGATGAGATTGCGGATGGCAGCAGGGAACTGCGGGACGGTGTGCAGGAACTGCAGGATGAAGCCAATGATATGATCGATGAGTATTTTACTTTCGATATCGACAATCTGACACAGTTTCTGGTGGCAGGGGATAATCCCAGAATCGATGCCGCCAGCGGGGATGTGATCATCAATAAATATGCCGGTATGGTATCCGGTATTATCCTGATGGTCATGTTCACTTACGTGATCTCCGTATTTGTGGTACATAATATTGAAAAAGAGAGCAGCGTCATCGGTGCGCTGTACGCTTTGGGTGTGACGCGAGGGCAGCTTTTGTTCCATTATCTGCTCAATCCCATGATGATCTCCTTCTTAGGAGGTGCGGTCGGCTGTGTCCTGGGCTTTTCGAAGTATGGTACCGGCTGGCAGATGCAGGACAGTATCGTGTATTTTTCCCTGCCACCCATGGAAATCGTGACTCCGGCCTATCTGCTGGTCTACAGCCTGGTCATGCCGCCGGTGACGGCCGCATTGGTAAATTGTCTGGTGATCAGCAAGAAGTTGAAGCGCACGGCACTGTCTCTGCTTCGAAATGAACAGACCGCAGGCAGGGCCGGGAAGATACAAGATGTAAATCTGGGAAATATGAAGTTCCTTCACAGATTCCAGTTCCGTCAGCTCCTTCGGGAGATGCGTTCTGCCGTGGCGGTGGTGATCGGTATGTTTATCTGCCTGCTGGTACTTTTGATCTCTGCAGACTGCTATGTTCTGTGTAAGAACTTTGGAGACGCCTGCCTGGATGAGACGACCTATGCTTATATGTATACTTACAAATATCCCACGGAGGATGTGCCGGAGGATGGTACTCCGGCTTATGTGGAGAGTCTGAAAAAAGAGGCTTACGGTTATAATCTGGATGTGACGGTACTGGGAATCGATAAGGATAATCCATATTTTCCGGTGGAGACCAGCAATAAGAAAAATGAGATCGTGATCTCCAGCGCCGCAGCACAGAAATTTGGCGTGAAGGTCGGTGACAAACTGGTGCTTTCCGATGAAGTGAACGAGAGAGATTATGCGTTTACTGTCAAAGATATCGTTCATTTTGCCTCCGGTGTTTATGTATTTTTAGACCGGGATGCCATGCAGGAACTGTTCGATCAGGAAGACGACTATTATAATGTAGTATTCGCCGATCATGCACTGGACATCGACAACGGCAGACTGTATTCTACGGTATCCAGAGAAAACGTGGAGGAAAGCTCTCAGATATTTACGGATATGATGGGACCTATGGTCAGCATGCTGGCGGCCATCTCCGCACTGATCTTCATGATCGTCATGTATCTGATGATGAAGGTCATGATCGACCGTTCTGCATTCTCCATTTCCCTGATGAAAGTATTCGGCTACCGAAAGGGAGAGATCCGCAGACTGTATCTGGACGGGAACTTCTATATTATAATGTTGGGAGCATTGTTGGGAGTACCGTTGGCAAAATGGTCCATGGATCTGATCTTCCCGTATTTTATTTCCAATGTGGCCATCGGAATGGATTTACAGTTCCCGCCGCAGTTGTACGGCATGATCTACGGAGGCATCCTGATCTGCTATCTGGTGATCAACTTTCTGCTGGTGGGCAGACTGAACAAGCTGGTGCCTGCGGAAGTATTGAAGAATAGAGAGTAAATAAGTAAGTAAATATAGGTAACAGTTCAGCCATGAACATATCTGGGCACAGAGATCATGCTTGCATGATTTTGCGGGCAAATATGTTCATGGCTGAACTGTTACCTAACTTTTTTATATAAATACATACTAACCCTATTGACAAACTAGGAAATATAAGGTAATATCATCTAAAACATAGAAAACATATAGATTTACTAGGATATAAAAGACGAGGAGGATGACACCGTGGCAGCAACCTTTGATACGACAGAACAGAGAATCCTTAAGATCATAGATGACAACCGGGAGACCATCGTAGAGTTCGCAAGAGATATTTACGACCATGCAGAGCTGGGCTACAAGGAATTCCGCACTTCGAAAAAGTTCGTGGATTTTATGAAGAGCTTACAGCTGCCGGTACAGACAGATCTGGCCATCACCGGAGCAAAAGCCTATTTAAATAAAGAAAAGGCCGGAAATGCATCCCTGGCATTGATCGGAGAACTGGATGCCCTGAGGATTCCGCAGCATGCACATGCAAATCAGGAGACACAGGCAGCTCACTGCTGTGGACATCACGCACAGCTGGCAGGAGTCATCGGAGCGGCGCTGGCACTTACGGATGCAGAGGTGGCACAGAAGCTGGATGGACAGGTGATCTTCTTCGCCACACCGGCGGAAGAGTACGGTGAGATCGAATTCAAGAATCAGCTGATCGCTGATGGCAAGATCGCTTACGGTGGTGGAAAATGTGAACTGATCCGCATCGGTGCTTTCGATGATGTGGATGTGGCACTGGCGCATCATATTTCCTTAGAGGGAATCCGGCTGGGAAGCAACAGCGGCAATGGTTTTGTATCCAAGGTGATCCGTATCAAAGGAAAAGCAGCCCATGCGGCGGGATGTCCGGAAAAAGGTGTCAACGCCTTATCGGCAGCAAGCCTGGGGTTACAGGCACTGGCACTGAACCGTGAGACCTTCAGGGATGAGGATTGCGTGAGGGTTCATCCGATCCTGACCAAGGGCGGAGATCTGGTCAATGTAGTTCCCAACGAAGCGGTGCTGGAGACACTGGTAAGAGGCAAGACCCTGGAAGCTTTCGCAGATGCATCCGTCAAGACAGATCGTTCCTTCAAGGCAGGAGCACTTGCCGTGGGAGCAGGGTATCGTATCGAGACTATGCCGGGCTATCTTCCTTCTCTCTGGCAGCCGGCACCAGAAGAGATGGCCGATGCGGTGAAAGCACTGGCAGGAGAAAAAACGGTATACGAGGTCAGACCGGAGGAACACAGCGGAGGATCCACAGATGTGGGAGATGTACAGCATCTGCTTCCTGTGATCACCTTCAATACCGGCGGTACTGTAGGTGGTCTGCACCAGGTGGATTTCGATGTCGTGGATGAGGAAGAAGCCTATGTGCTGACAGCCAAGATATTTGCCCTGAGTGCTTACCGAATGTTGAAGGACGGCGCGGAAGTGACGAAGCGGACCAAACAGGAATATCATCCGAGATTCGCTGATAAACAGGAATACATAGCTTTTATGGACAGCTTTAATAAGGTGGAGGAAGCGGACATTGAGTAAAGCAGATTATAAAATAGAAGGAACGGTTCCCAGAGAACTGTTGGTAAGTGAAGTGAGAAAGGCCGCAAGACAGTTCGCCATGCAGTTCTTCCATTTCAGTAAAGTATTATATGACCAGTTCGGACTGGAGAAGACCAAAGATATCGTGAGACAGACCGTATTCGAACTGGCAGTGGACCGGTCGGATCAGCTGCGGGAAAAGGCACTGGCGCAAGGCCTGAAGGCAGATTCCGTAGAAGACTTTATGAGTGTTATCGACCTTCCCTTCACCGGATGGATCCCGGAATGGGGAGAAGATCACTGTCCCTATGCGGAAGTGTGGAGAACTTATTTTGACAAATATCCCTGGTTCCGAGAGATCGCACCGTTTTACTGTGACGTGATCGACACTACTACCATTGAGAACTTTTCCAAATGTCTCTCCCACAGGATCACACAGAATGTCATCCTGGAAGGTACCTGTTGTAAGAGAGAGTACTTTGAAAGCGATAAGGTGAAGCGAGGAGAATACACTTATGGAAAAAAAGAAGAAAACTAAGAATAAGAAACGTTTTACCTGGGTGAATCTGGCACAGCTGCTCACCATGGCGGCACTGCTTCTGTGGATGCAATGGGCAGTAGATTCCGGCAGAGTGCTTACGATCTTCGTGGCGTCCCCGACTTCCATCGTGGAAGAGGGCATTAAGATCATTACAGACGGAACCTTATGGCCCCACTTATTGCTGACGATCCAAGAGGCACTGGCAGGTTATCTGTCTGCTGTGGTGGTAGGTATTGCAGTGGGACTGATCTGGACCTTGTTTCCGGTATCGGAGAAGTACATGAATGTATTCTGTTCGGCAATCATGGCAGTTCCGAAAGTAGCAATCCTGCCGCTGTTGATCCTGTGGTTCGGCATCGGCTTCCAGTCCAAGGCATTTCTGGTATTTCTGTTCTCGGTATTTACGATCCTGTACAATACCGTGACCGGAGCCAAGGAGTGTAAAAAGGAGTATCTGAAGGTCGCAAAAGTATTCAAAGCCAATCGTTCCCAGACCGTATTTCTGGTCATCATTCCGGCGGCACTCCCTTCCATCTTTAATGGATTGAAGCTGGCAGCGGCAACGGCACTGACCGGTGTCCTGTTCTCGGAAATGCAGTCGGCAAGAGCAGGACTTGGCTATCTGTTGACAGAGTCCCAGAACCTGTTGAACACCCCGAGGATGTTCTTCCTGATCATCCTGATCACCTTATTATCCGTAGGTGCGGTAAAACTGATCGATGCCATCGAATATGCCATCAGCTATCGATGGAGACATGTATAAGCAAATAAATTTTTTCAATAGACGAGGAGGAAAATGTTATGAAAAAGAAAGTATTCAGCGTATTACTGACTGTGGCACTGGCAACCGGAGTACTGGCAGGCTGCGGCAGCAGTGCAGCAACCGGCAACAATGCAGCAACCGGAGCCGCACAGAATGAGGGAAGCCAGACAGCAAGTGCAACTACCGCAGGAGAGGAATCCGGAGACACCATCGTGATCCGTTCCTGCTTCGCTACCGGAATGACCGGTGCGGTGAACCGTTTTGCCATTGAAAAGGGTCTGTATAAAGAACTTGGTATTGAGTTCGAAAACGTAGAGGCCAGCGCCGATACCAACTCCACAGTAATGTCCCTGATCACCAGAGGAGAGATCGATGTGGCAGACGGAGATCCCAGTTCTTATATCCCCGGTATCTACAACGGTGTGCCTGCCAAGCTGGTAGGAAATATGTGGAGATATTCCGGATGCTACTGGCTGGTGGCAAACAATGATATACAGGACTTCTCCGATCTGGAAGGCAAAAAAGTCGGTACCGCAGGAGCTTCCGGCGGAATGAGACTTTCCGTATTGAAGATGTTGGAGAAGAACGGTGTCAGCACGGATAACGTGGATCTGATCGCCAACGGCGTATACCAGACCGCTTATGCATCCCTGACTTCCGGCGAAGTGGACGCTACGATCATTCACAACCCGTATGCGGCACTGGCTGAGGCAGACGGCACCGGACATATCCTGGGAAGAGCCTGGGACTACATCCCCGACTACTATACCGGAACGATCATCGCAAGCAACAGCTTTATTGAAAATGAGCCGGAGAAGCTGCAGCGCTTCCTGACCGCTTATTATCAGGTACATGAAGAAGTTAAGAATGACTATTTCGACGAATTTGTTGCATGGGCAGCAAAAGAGATGAATACATCCGAAGAGGTTATGAGAAAGGCCATCGAGTCGGAAATCGATGTATGGCTGGATTATCCGGTAATCCCCGAAGATCGTCTGGCTACCACCTTTGAATATCTGAAGGAGTACGGCTGGGTAGATGAAAATGTCAGCTACGAAGGAACCTACACCAACGAATTCGCGCAGGTAGCTGCAGATACCCTGGGAATGACCGACCCGGAAGCAAAATAATTGAGAATGCTCTGAAAATAAGAGACACAGGAAACGGAGGTAATGGAAATGCCCGCAATATCCATTAAAAATATCAACAAAACCTATATCGATCAGGATGGAAACGAAGTACAGGCACTGCATGACATCAATCTTGATGTGGCAGAAGGTGAATTCGTCTGCATCGTAGGTCCCAGCGGATGCGGTAAGAGTACCCTGTTAGAGATCGTGGCGGGCCTGCTGGATGCTACAAGCGGCGAAGTATTGCTGGATGGACAGCCGGTACACGGTACCAGCAGAGATATTGGCGTGGTATTCCAGGATGCCTCCCTGTTTCCCTGGAGAACCGTACGGAAAAATGTGGCATTCGGACTGGAGATCGCCGGAGTACCCAGGGAAGAGAGAGAAGAACGGTTAAGGCGTTATATCTCCATGGTCAGCCTGAACGGTTTTGAGAACAAATATCCGGCACAGCTGTCCGGAGGTATGCGGCAGAGAGCCGGCATCGCCAGAACCCTTGCCATGAATCCCAAGGTCATCCTCATGGATGAGCCCTTCAGTGCCGTGGATCATCTGACCAAATGCACTCTGCAGGAGGAACTGATCAATATCAGACAGGCAGAGAACAAGACCGTATTATTCGTCACACACGATATAAATGAGGCGGTGTTCCTGGCAGACAGAGTGGTATTGTTAAGTCCAAGACCCAGTACCATTCAGAAAATCTACGAGATTCCTCTGGAGCAGAAGAGGGGGCGTAATGATCCTCTGCTTTTAAAAATTGCAGCAGAAATCGCAAAAGACATCAACAGCGGTGGACAGGATATTCCCAACAACTATTGGGGCAACTTATAGGCGGAGAATACAGAGAATAAGGAGGCAGCAGTATGTTTCGTGACACCAGTATGGATTACCTTTCCAGAGATGAAGTACTTGAGATCTGGAATAACAATATGCGTCTGACAGACGAGCAGCTTTTAGCCATGGATGAGACAGAATTCCGGGCAAGAGTGAGAGAACGTTCCCATCATACCCTGGAGATCCAGGTATATGCCACCGCATATCGCCACCAGAAATTAAAACCCAACCAGGCAGATTATACGAAGCATCTGCTGGAACTGTGGGAGAAAAGAGGATTGGGAAAAGATCTGCCGGAATATCGGTATGCCTCTTTCCTGATCGATGCGGCGGAGAAACTGGTAAAGGGGGAAGACGTGGATCTGACACCTTACAAACCTACGCCGGTGACGGAACAGATGGAGAAAGACTTTTTCACGATTGTAAAGGAACGCAGAAGCGTCCGGGAATTCAAGGACAAGGAAGTACCGGATGAACTGATCGATAAGATCCTGGAAGCGGGGCTTTGGGCTGCTCACGGCTGTAATGTACAGTCCATCCGCTATGTGGTGGTACGGGAGAAAAACGAGCCGGGACTGTTCCGCGGCAGTGACGTGCCGGGAGGTCCGGTGCATCTGGTGATCTTACAGGATATGAGATGCTACAGAGCCAACTCCTTTACCCCGGTGAGAAACCAGCTGCTGGATGCCGGAGCCGCCGGACAGAATATCGTTCTGGCAGCCCACGCCGTAGGACTGGAAGGTGTCTGGCTGACTTTCCCCGGAGAAGAATTTTGTGACAGACTGCGGAAACGCTTCAATCTGCCGGATTATATCCGCCTGGTGACCTATGTGGATGTAGGATACGGTGACCAGACCCCTTACCCTCCTCAGAGATGGGACGTAAAGGATACGATTCTCGGAAGATACTAGGAAGAAGGAGAACGGCGCATGAATATTGTGATCATCGGCGGCAGCCGCGGCATCGGCAAGGCGGCCGCCAGAGAATTGTTACAGGATGGAAATAACGTGCTGATCGTCGGCAGAAATCCGAAGACACTGGAAGAGACAGGGAAAGAACTGGCCGGAGCGGCAACGTATTCCTGTGATGCCGGGAAGGCAGAGGAAACCACTGGACTGGTGGATGCAGTGAAGAACGGTAAAATAGCGGGATTCGGAGATAATGTGGATGGACTGATCCTGTGTGCGGCGGTATTTCCCAATCCGGCCACGAAGACATCCGTAGTACAGCCGGAGCCGGAGGAACTGCAGGCAATGCTTGACAGCAACGTGACGGCATATTACCGTCTGGTGAAGGAATTTCTTCCGCTGCTGGCACCGGGCAGCCGCATCGTACTCATCGGTTCCACTTCGGGAATCCGCAGAGACAGGGGCGGCATCTACGGCATTTCCAAATGGGCGCTCCGTTCCTATGCCTATGCCCTCCGGGAGGAATGCAAGCCTATGGGGATCGGTGTATCCCTCATCAATCCCGGCGGCACCTTTACCGAGACCAGAAAGAAATCCTCCGAAGAGGACAGGTCACTTTTAGAGACCTCCGACCTCGGAAAAGTCATCACCCTGACCTTCCGTCTGTCCCCACAGGCAGTACTGGAGGAAGTGAATATCCGACCTTTACAGGGAGATACCTATTAGGCAGTCGATGGACTGCCTTTTTTCTTCTCAAGGAAACTCATTGAATGTTAAAAAAAAGTATGGTATGATAAAGGACAGAACTGACAAAGATACGAGAATCACGGAGGTTTTTAGATACAATGGAACAGTACAAGCAGGAATTTATTGAGTTCATGGTGGATTGTAAGGCATTGAAATTCGGAGAGTTTACCTTAAAGAGCGGTAGAAAGTCTCCTTTCTTTATGAATGCGGGTGCGTATGTCACCGGTTCTCAGCTGATGAAGCTGGGTGAGAGCTATGCCAAAGCAATTCATGATACTTACGGCGATGATTTCGATGTATTGTTCGGACCGGCATATAAGGGAATTCCCATCAGTGTGGTAACCGCAGTGGCTTACAGCAAATTATATGGCAAAGAGGTTCGTTACTGTTCTGACCGTAAGGAAGAGAAGGATCACGGCGCAGATAAGGGAAGCTTCCTGGGAAGCTCCTTAAAAGATGGCGACAGAGTCATCATGATCGAGGATGTTACCACTTCCGGCAAATCTATGGAAGAGACCGTTCCCAAGGTAAGAGGAGCAGCCAATGTAGAAATCGTTGGTCTGATGGTATCCCTGAACCGTATGGAAAAGGGTCTGGGCGGCAAGGTCAGCGCACTGGAAGAGATCAGGGAAAAGTACGGATTTGATGCACATGCCATCGTAACCATGCAGGATGTCATCGATCATCTGTACAACAAGCCTTACAAGGGACAGGTATACATTGATGATACTCTGAAGAAGGCAATCGACGAATATTATGCTGTATACGGTGCTTAAGCAGACGGCTTCGAAAGTTTTGGATAGAAGACAGGAGGATTCCATGGAAGAGAAAATCTATAAGATCATGCGTGGAGCAGGTGCTCTGAATATTGTACTGGGAGTCATTTCCCTGGTAGTCGGAATCGCGGCAGGTGTGTTGCTGATCATCAGTGGCGGCAAGCTGGTCTCCGGCAAATCACGTATTCTGTTCTGATCACAAATGAGAAGGAAAACGTCGTCAGGGCGTGAAAATTGGGCATTTCCATACCGGAAGTGCCCTTTTCGGGTTCCATGGGGGATTGCAGGTTACTGAAAGGCTTGAAAATAGTATGCGGAAAAAGAACTACATTTTTACGAATAAAAAACATTCCAACAGGGCGATCATGTCGACCATCCTGGGGGGCATCAGTCTGGTGTCCCTGGGGATCGTGACGTATCTGTCCTACAGTCAGGGCGGCGTGATGCACGGTGGATACGGTGTTACCGGTGTGTTGGCCACCATCTATTCCCTGATCGGACTGATCCTGGGAATACTGACCCTTCGGGAAAAAGATATCTATCGTATCTTTCCCGTGCTGGGAACAATATTAAATGTTGTTGCCCTTGGAGGTGTCAGCTTTTTGCTGTATCTGGGAAGCCGTCTGTAACGGATATTCTGGAACAGAAGCATTGGATCACACAGCAGTTATTTAGATAGAAGGAGCAATCAGATCTATGGAAGAAAGAGAATTATTACTGGAACGTCTGGAACTGGCCTTAGACCGGATCCGGGAGATCCCCGGGGAGGACTGGCAGGAAGAAAGCCTGCAGCACTGGAAAGAATATTTTACAGCGGTAGCAAAATTTTTACTGCTGATCGAGGATACCAGACAGTTCCTGGAGCAGGGAAAACAGAACACTGCCACTTTGGAAGAGCTGAAACAGCGTAACCATGCCCTGTATGAAGATATTTTACCGGAAAATTATGAGAACAGCTTTGCTAATCCTGCGGTAGCTGTAAAGTGTCTGGGAGAAGAATTCGGCGCACTGGCCGCCTTCCTTTATACGGAAATGCGGAGCCTGATCGGTTTTACCTATGAGGGAAGACTGGACGAACTGGTGATCCGTATGGAACTGTTTTCTGAGGTATATGCGGCATTTGTATATGAGGAGCAGGAGAATCACAGACTTCCGTCTTATGCGTCCATCCGTGAGATCCTTTACTGGTTCGTCAGCGATTACGCGGATGTGGCGGCGGAAGCACGGGTACGGGAACTGGTATGCCCGGGGAATAATTTTGCGGCAGACATTATCCGAAGGGCGGAACTGACCGATCTGCGTTATCTCTATGCCTATGGAGAATACGTGGGGGAAAATGAACTGTCAATGGCGAAATTCCTGAATTCCCTGCCGGAAGAGACTATAAATACCATGGCAGACACTTATACCGAGGGGTACCGCATCGGTTTTGAAGTGACCGGCAAGGATCTGTCGAAAAAAGCTGCGGTGGATGTCCGTTATCAGTTGGGCTTCGAACGCATGATGCGGAGAGCTCTGGAGAATTTTGACAAAATGGGATTGCAGCCTGTGATCTACCGTGCAGCTGCCAGTATTTTATATAATCCCTCCATTTATAAAAACGGCTTCTACAGTGTCAGCCCCAACAGACAGTATGAGTTCGATCACAAGGATGACAAGGCACTGTTCCTGGATAAAATGTATTGTAGCCGGAAACTGGAAGTCATGCATACCGCTTTTGAAAAATATAAGACAGAGGCCAGAGGCTATGCGGGCCCGGCCGTGGTGGAGACCTTCGGTGAGAAAGATTTCGCACCGGTGAACAAGCCGGAAGCGGTGAAAATGACGGATGAGCAGAGCACTCTTATGGTGGAGCACCGCACCCAGATGGGACAGCTGCAGAGACAGTATATTATTGAGGAAGAGCGCAGCTTTACGATTATTGCGTTCCCCATCCCGGAGGTAGGGGACTGCTTTGAAGAACTTTTCCGGGAGACTATTCGGATCAACACCCTGGATTATAAAAAATATCAGAGGATCCAGCAGACCATCATCGATGCGCTGGATCAGGCAGACCACTGTGAGGTGAAGGGCTGTAACGGTAATCACACGGATATCACAGTGAATCTGTGGAAGCTCAAAGATCCTGCCAAAGAAACTATTTTTGAAAACTGCGTGGCAGACGTGAATATTCCCGTGGGAGAAGTATTTACCTCTCCAGTGCTGGAAGGCACAAACGGTGTGCTGCATGTGACAAAAGTGTTCCTGAACGGTTTGGAATATAAGAATCTGGAGATCACCTTCGAAAACGGCAGGATTAAAAACTACAACTGTGCTAATTTTGCCACGGAGGAAGAGAACAAGGCATTCATTAAGGAAAATATCCTGTTCCGCCATAAGACACTGCCGCTGGGAGAATTTGCCATCGGCACAAACACTACGGCTTATGTGGCGGCAAAGCGTCTGGGCGTGGAAGCCAGGATGCCGATCCTGATCGCGGAGAAGATGGGACCGCATTTTGCAGTGGGCGATACCTGCTATTCCCATGCGGAAGAGGTGAAGGTATACAATCCCGACGGTAAAGAGATCGTGGCCAGAGACAATGAGGTGGCTGCCCTTCGCAGTGTGAACCCTTCCAAGGCTTATTTTAACTGCCATACGGACATTACCATTCCTTACGATGAACTGGCAGAGCTGACCGCAGTGAAAAAGGACGGCGGGCGGATCCCCATTATTGCGAACGGCAGATTTGTCCTTCACGGAACGGAAGAACTGAATGAGCCGCTGCGGGAGTTGGATTAAGACTATTCAGCAAGCATTTGCAGAAAGCAATTTTGCATGGCTCTGAATAGTTATCATAAGATTTCATAAAACCATTGCATCATTGAAAAGATTTTAGTAAGATAAAATATATATGGATAAAATCGGTGCAACCGATACATGAGGAGGACATTATGGCAAATACAGAGAATTGCCCTAAGGTTGGCATTGTAATGGGTAGTGATTCCGATATGCCTGTGATGGCGAAAGCCGCAGACATTCTGGAAGAACTGGGCATCCCTTATGAGATGACCGTGATCAGTGCTCACAGAGAGCCGGATGTGTTTTTTGAGTATGCAAAAAGTGCGGAGGAAAAAGGCTTCAAGGTGATCATCGCCGGAGCCGGTATGGCAGCGCATCTGCCCGGCATGTGTGCCGCTATTTTCCCTATGCCCGTCATCGGAATCCCGATGCACACCACTTCCCTGGGAGGCAGAGATTCTCTGTATTCCATCGTTCAGATGCCCTCTGGCATCCCGGTTGCCACAGTAGCCATTAACGGCGGCGCCAATGCAGGACTTCTGGCAGCCAAGATCCTGGCTACTTCCGACGCAGAGCTTCTCGGAAAGTTAAAAGCATACAGCACCAAATTAAAAGAACAGGTAGAAGCCAAGGATGCAAAATTGCAGGAAATCGGCTACAAAGCTTACCTGGAAGGCATGAAGAAGTAAGGTTTATAAAAGTATTATTTATTCGGAATATAACGAAAGAGCCCCTGCGGCGGAAATGAGGAGAAAATGGATTACAAGAAAGCTGGAGTAGACATCGAAGCAGGCTACAAGTCTGTAGAACTGATGAAGAAGTACGTGAAGGAGACCATGCGTCCCGAAGTAATGGGCGGCATCGGTGGTTTCTCCGGAGCATTTTCCTTAAGTGCCATTAAAGATATGGAGGATCCCGTGCTCCTGTCCGGAACCGATGGTGTAGGCACCAAGCTGAAGCTGGCATTTTTAATGGACAAGCATGATACCATCGGAATCGACTGTGTAGCCATGTGTGTGAACGATGTGGCATGTGCAGGCGGTGAACCTTTATTTTTCCTGGATTATATCGCATGCGGACGCAATATTCCCGAGAAGATCGCTACCATCGTAAAGGGCGTGGCAGAGGGCTGTAAGCAGTCTGACGCAGCACTGGTAGGCGGTGAGACCGCAGAGCATCCCGGACTGATGCCTGAGGATGAGTACGATCTGGCCGGATTTGCAGTAGGTGTGGTAGAGCGTAAGGATCTGATCACCGGCGAGAACATCAAGCCCGGTGATGTACTGGTGGGAATCGCTTCCTCCGGTGTACATTCCAACGGTTTCTCCCTGGTGAGAAAGGTATTCGATATGACCAAAGAGAGCCTGGATACCTATTATGACGAACTGGGCAAGACTCTGGGTGAAGCACTGCTTGCTCCCACCAGAATCTATGTGAAGGCTATGAAGTCTGTGAAGAACGCAGGCGTTAAGGTAAAGGGCTGCAGCCATATTACCGGCGGCGGTTTCTATGAGAATATTCCCAGAATGCTTCCTGACGGCATCCGCGCAGTTGTGAAGAAGGACAGCTACGAAGTACCCGCTATTTTCCGTCTGATGCAGAAAAAGGGCAACATTGCTGACGAGATGATGTACAACACCTACAACATGGGTCTTGGCATGGTGCTGGCACTGGATCCCGCAGATGTGGACAAGACTCTGGAAGCGCTGAAAGCAGCAGGGGAGACCGCTTACGTGGTAGGTACCTGCGAAGCCGGTGAAAAGGGTGTGACCATATGTTAAGAGTAGTCGTACTGGTATCCGGCGGCGGAACGAATCTGCAGGCGATCATTGATGCTATCGCAGCGGGCAAGGTCACCAATGCACAGATCGTCGGTGTCATCAGCAACAACAAGACGGTGAAGAGCCTGGAGAGAGCACGTAATGCAGGAATTCCTGCGGTATGTGTGTCTCCGAAGGATTATGAGAGCAGAGAAGTATTTAACGATGCGTTGCTTGCAAAGGTGAAGGAATTTACCCCGGATCTGATCGTGCTGGCAGGCTTCCTGGTGAAGATCCCGGAGGCTATGGTGCATGAATACAGTAATCGTATCATCAATATTCATCCGTCTCTGATCCCCTCTTTCTGTGGTGTGGGATACTATGGACTTCATGTGCATGAAAAGGCACTGGAGCGCGGTGTGAAGGTCACCGGAGCCACCGTGCATTTTGTGAATGAAGGCATGGATGAAGGCCCTATCATTGCACAGAAAGCAGTGGCAGTGGAAGATGATGATACCCCGGAAAGCTTACAGAGACGTGTCATGGAACAGGCTGAGTGGCTGCTTCTGCCTCAGGCGGTGGATGACATTGCCAACGGACGGATCTGCGTCGTAGACGGCAAAGTAAAGCATAACAAATGAGTAACTATTCAGAGCCAATGGGCGAAGTAATCACCATGAGCAAATAGCATACAAACATGTTATTCAGGAAAGCCTCGCAGAGGCGGTTTTGCGAATGGGGGGTGAATAGTTACGGAATAAGGAGAAACATAATATGGGTATGAAAGTATTGATCGTAGGTGGCGGTGGCAGAGAGCATGCCATTGCAACCTGTGTTGCAAAGAGTCCTAAGGTAGAGAAGATCTATTGTGCTCCGGGCAATGCCGGAATCGGTCAGATCGCAGAATGTGTTCCCATCGGAGCCATGGAATTTGACAAGATCGTTGCTTTTGCGAAGGAACAGGCCGTTGACCTGACCATCGTAGGTATGGACGATCCTCTGGTAGGCGGACTGGTAGATGCACTGGAGGCAGAGGGCCTGCGTGCTTTCGGACCCCGTAAAAATGCAGCAATCCTGGAGGGCAGCAAGGCTTTTTCCAAGGATCTTATGAAAAAATATAATATTCCTACCGCAGCCTATGAGAATTTCGATAATGCGGAGGATGCCATCAAATATCTGAAGGAGCAGGCAAATTTCCCTACCGTGCTGAAGGCAGATGGCCTGGCACTGGGAAAAGGCGTACTGATCTGCAATACGTTGGAGGAAGCTCTGGCAGGCGTGGATGAGATCATGCTGGACAAGAAATTCGGTGCGGCTGGTAATCGTATGGTCATCGAAGAGTTTATGACCGGAAGAGAAGTCAGTGTACTTTCCTTTGTAGATGGCAAGACCATCCGGATCATGACTTCTGCACAGGATCACAAGAGAGCGAAGGACGGCGATCAGGGACTGAATACCGGCGGTATGGGAACCTTTTCTCCCAGCCCGTTCTATACCGAAGAAGTGGATGCATTCTGCAAGAAATATATTTACCAGGCTACGGTGGATGCCATGGCAGCGGAAGGCAGACCTTTCAAAGGCGTTATTTTCTTCGGACTGATGCTGACACCGAACGGCCCCAAAGTACTGGAGTACAATGCAAGATTCGGTGACCCGGAGGCACAGGTGGTACTGCCCCGCATGAAGAACGATATTATCGAGGTCATGGAGGCTTGTGTGGACGGTACTCTGGATCAGATCGATCTGCAGTTTGAAGACAATGCTGCAGTCTGTGTGGTTCTGGCCAGTGATGGCTATCCGGTATCCTATGAGAAGGGTTATGTGATAAACGGACTGGAGAAGTTCAACGGAAAAGACGGCTATTATTGTTTCCATGCGGGAACGAAGCTCACAGACAAGGGAATCGTGACAAACGGCGGACGTGTTCTGGGAGTGACAGCCAAGGGAGCTACCCTGAAGGAGGCCCGTGCCAATGCCTATGCGGCAACGGAATGGATCACCTTCGAGAACAAATACATGCGTCATGACATTGGCAAGGCAATCGATGAAGCGTAAGACATGTCAGGATACAGAAGGAGTTGCAGATGAAAAAGACAGTACAGAGAACAAGTAAATTCAAGGCTTTCTGGGGAATGTTTGCATTGGTGCTTGTGCTGGGAGCAGGACTTTTTGCCGAGAATCTGGCGTTTGTCAGCCATGCGGAAAGCGCAGCCAAGGTAACAGCATCCAGTGCAAAGATCCGTAAGAGCGCGGATTCTTCCAGTGAAGTCATCGGCAGTGCGGCAAAGGATAAGACCATTTCCATCAAGAGCCAGACCAAGGGAGCGGATGGCTATACCTGGTATGAGGTATATGTGGATGCGAATACGCTGGGATATATTCGTTCCGATCTGGTAAGCATTACCGACGGATCTACCCCGCCGTCTTCTTCAACTACGACCACCATGACAACTACAACGACGACTACCGCAGCAACACCGGCTCCGGCAGTGAATGAAACACCGGTGGATGTCACAGCGGTGGAGCCTGTAAGTGCTACCGTGACGGGCGGACAGTCGGTGCGTGTGCGCAGCAATGCATCTACCACGAGCCAGATCGTAACCACAGCAGAGAACGGAATGGCTCTGACCGTCACCGGACAGGCTACCGGTACGGACGGCAATACCTGGTATCAGGTGAATTTCATCGCCAACAATACCGAAGTGACCGGATTTATCCGTTCCGATTATGTGGCGTTATCCGGAGAACTGCAGGCACCTTCCACAGAGCAGCCTGCGGAAGAACAGCCTTCGGAAGAACAGCCCGCCGAAGATACACAGACCACTTCCAAGGACTGGGATACCCAGTTGCAGGGAGATGCATGGTATCTGTTAGATATGGTAGGACAGAAACAATACAAGATCGATGATCTGTTCAGCTCTATTGACCAGATTACTGAGATCAATGCGCAGTTTGAGACCAATCAGAAGAAGATCACCAGTCAGAAGGTCGTGATCATTATTCTTGTCATTCTTCTGGTGGCAGCGGCGGCAGCAGTCACTCTGCTGATCTTCAAGATCAAGGATATGACGGATGCGGCTGATTTCTCTGATGCGGAGGAAGCAGCACTTCGCAGAAGAAGAGTGGACAGACCCCAGACCGGCAGAGGTCAGGGTGGAAGACCGGCACCTCAGGGCGGCAGAACCCAGGGTGGCCAGAAAGTGATGCATGAAGTGGGAGCAGAGAGACGTCCCGCAGGAAAGCCCGCCGGACAGGGCGGCAGACCGGTGCAGGGACAGAGACCGGCAGGCCAGCAGGCAAGACCCGCAACACAGGGAGCCAGACCTACGGCACCCCAGGCCGGAAGACCGGCACCGCAGGGAACCAGACCTGCAGCACCCCAGACCGGAAGACCCGCACCGCAGGGAACCAGACCTGCAGCACCCCAGACCGGAAGACCCGCACCGCAGGGAACCAGACCTGCAGCACCCCAGACCGGAAGATCCGCACCGCAAGTAGACAGACCGGTAAAACCGGCACAGAATAACGGTAATCCGCAGGATCCCGGCTGGAAGTCCAAGAACTTCATGTCCGATGATGACGAGTTCGAATTCGAATTCCTGAACTGGGACGGCGACGAAGAACAATAGGAATAAAAAGACCGGAAACGGCATCTTACGAGAGTGGGATGCCGCTTTCTTTTTAAAATTTTGATAAACTTTCCCGGTCTGCAGTTGACAGCACCGCCCTCACTGTTATAATAGACGTATAACAATCGGTGACAGTGGGAAGGGAGTGATTTTGATGATAATAGAGATAGATTTCAACAGTAATGAAGCGCTCTATATGCAACTGCGCAATCAGATCATCATGGGAATTGCCACGTCACAGTTTCATGAGGGAGATTCCCTGCCGAGTGTACGGCAGCTGGCGGATACCATCGGGATCAATATGCATACTGTAAATAAGGCCTATACGGTTCTGAAGCAGGAGGGCTATGTCAAGGTCGACAGGCGAAAGGGAGCCGTGATCGCTCTGGATGTGGACCGTATGCGTGCGGTGGATGAATTGCGGAAGGAACTGCAGGTAATACTTGCTAAGAGCAGCTGCAAAAATATTTCCAGGCAGGAAGTACATGAATTGATTGATGAAATTTATGAAGAATATGGAGGACTGAATTGATGCAGTCACAGTTTACGGATAAAGCGCAGAATGCGCTTGCCCAGGCCGGCAGATGTGCCAGAGGCCTGAAACAGGGCTATATCGGGACCGAACACATTCTGGTGGGACTCCTAAAGGAAGATACCGGTGTAGCCGCAAAAGTGTTGGCGGATAACGGAGTAGAAGTGGATCAGGTCATGGAAATGATCCGGGATCTGATCGCCTTTGAAAACGGTGTGGCCGTGAAGGACAAAGAGGGATATTCTCCCAGAGCTGCCCGGATTCTGGAAGAGGCACACCGCCAGGCTGCCCGTTTCGGACAGAAGCAGACCGGCACGGAGCATCTGCTTCTTGCACTGATCAAAGAGGGCGAGAATGTTGCCGTGCGTCTGCTGAACACGTTGGGAGCCAATGTGCAGAAGATCTATGTAGATACCCTGATCGCCATCGGACAGGACGGCAATCTGTACAAGGAAGGTCTGGGGAAAAAGGGAGACCGCAAGGCGAAGCAGTCTACACTGGAACAATACAGCAGAGACCTGACGGCTCTGGCCAGAGAAGGAAAATTGGATCCTGTGGTAGGCAGAGAAGAAGAGATCCGCAGAGTAGTGCAGATCTTAAGTCGCCGCACGAAGAACAATCCCTGTCTCGTCGGAGAACCCGGTGTAGGTAAGACCGCCGTGGTAGAAGGTCTGGCAGCCCGCATTGTGGCAGGAGACGTACCTTTTACCGTGCAGAATAAGAGAGTACTGACACTAGATTTGTCGGGAATGGTGGCAGGAAGTAAGTACCGTGGCGAGTTCGAGGAACGTATCAAGAAGGTATTGAAGGAAGTGACGGAGGACGGGAATATTATTTTATTCCTGGATGAACTTCATACGATCATTGGTGCCGGAGGTGCGGAAGGCGCCATTGACGCTTCCAATATCATGAAGCCTTCCCTGGCCCGTGGAGAGATCCAGCTGATTGGTGCCACCACCATTGCGGAATACCGCAAGTATATTGAGAAGGATGCGGCTCTGGAGCGCAGATTCCAGCCGGTGACTGTGGAAGAACCTACAGAGGAAGAGGCGGTCCGTATTCTGGAGGGCATCAAAGGAAAATATGAGGATCATCACCATGTGCAGATCACCCCGGAGGCCATTGAGGCTGCTGTCAGATTGTCCAGCCGTTATATCAATGACAGAAATCTGCCGGATAAGGCCATCGATCTGATCGATGAAGCTTCGGCAAGCGCAAGACTGAGTGCATTGGATGCCCCGGATAAAGCGAAGGAGATCGCTGACCGTATCCACGAGATGGATCAGGAGATGGAGAGAGCTATCCGCATGGAAGCATTTGACCAGATGGCAGAGATCAAGAAGCAGCAGGATGCGCTGGTGAAAAAATATGACCGCCTGATGAAAAAGCGGGAGAAACAGGAAGCGGGCAATGTTATCAGTATCGGTGAGAATGAAATCGCCGAGGTCGTTGCCCAGTGGACCAAGATCCCCGTACAGAAGCTGGCGGAAAAAGAGAGCGAACGACTGTTAAAACTGGAGAAGACGCTGCATAAGCGTGTCATCGGCCAGGAGGAAGCAGTGACTGCAGTGGCCAGGGCCATGCGCAGAGGCCGTGTGGGTCTGAAGGATCCCAACCGTCCCATCGGCTCCTTCCTGTTCTTAGGTCCTACCGGTGTTGGTAAGACGGAACTGTCCAAGGCATTGGCAGAAGCCATGTTCGGCTCTGAAGATGCCATGATCCGTGTTGATATGTCCGAATACATGGAAGGCCATTCGGTCTCCAAGATGATCGGATCACCGCCCGGATATGTAGGCTTTGAAGAAGGCGGACAGCTGAGCGAGAAGGTTCGCCGTAATCCCTACTCTGTTGTTCTGTTTGACGAGATCGAGAAAGCGCATCCGGATGTATTTAATGTACTTTTGCAGGTACTGGATGACGGTCATATCACGGACTCCAAGGGACGCAAGGTCAGCTTCAAGAACACTGTGCTGATCATGACTTCCAATGCGGGTGCACAGCGTATCGTGGATCCCAAGAATCTGGGCTTTGCCACAGAGAAGAGCGAGACAAAGGATTACGAGAAGATGAAATCCAATGTCATGGAAGAAGTAAAGCGCAGCTTCAAGCCGGAATTTATCAACCGTATTGATGATATTATCGTGTTCCACCAGCTGAACAATGAGAACATGAAGGAGATCGTGAATCTTCTGGCATCCAATCTGTACAAGAGATGTGAGGATCAGCTGGGGATCCATCTGACCATCACAGCAGCGCTGAAGGAGCATCTGGTATCCAAATATGCGGATAACAAGATGGGAGCAAGACCCTTGAAGCGTGCGATCCAGTCCGTGGTAGAGGATGCTCTGGCAGAGGAGATCCTGCAGAAAAAGGTGGTACCGGGAGATAAGGTATCTGCCGGATTCAAGGATGGAAAAGTTGTATTTACCGTGAAAAATTAAGTATTTGTAACTATTCAGTCACTCAATTTGCAAAATCGCTCTTGCAGAGCGTTCCTTTTGCTCATTGAGGTTACTTCGTCCTATAAATTACGTCAAAGGTTCTTACGAATGCAAGCATTCGACGTACCTATGACACAATTTACATGACTCTGAATAGTTACAAAATAAATAAAACTTTTTGTAGAAAAACAGGGTGAGATATATTATACTGTAACTATTCAAACCCCATTCGCAAAGAACGAAAGAGAAAGATGTATTGCGGATGCAGTTACTTTCAGGAGGACAGACAGATGGCAGTAGTGGAAGAAATACTTCGCAGTGAAGCAGACGGATCTATCAGTTTTGGTAATCACAAGCTGGCCAAGAAGGCAAAAGTGGAAGATTATGAGCATGCAGGAGATCTGCTGAAGGTTAAGACCTACAATGAGATGACAAAGCTGGAAAAGAACGGCATGTTTTTATATGAATCTGTTCCCGGAACCAGTGTACTGGAGTTCAAGGAAGCTGACAACAGTGTGGAGTTTATCGTAGAAGGTGACGAGGATTCCCAGATCACTGTAGGACTGAAGGACGATACCGAGTACGAAGTATTTATCGACGGTAAGAACGTAGGAACCATGAAAACCGGACTTGGCGGCAAACTGAGCCTGAGCGTAGAACTGGAAGCAGCAGGTGAAGTATCTGTTAAGATCGTAGAGGCGTAAGGACGCACTGCAAAGGAGTCCAGGCACGGAGGATATTGTAGTACTTCGTGACTGGGCTTTTTTTAAATATTCAGAGTTTCCGGAGGCGGTTTTGCGGGGGCTGAATAGGTATTACAATGATTGAGGAGAGAGCATGGCAAAAGGAAAGATGGCCACTGTATTTTTCTGTCAGAACTGTGGCTATGAATCCACGAAATGGCTGGGACAATGTCCCGGCTGCAGAGAGTGGAATACTTTCGTGGAAGAGACGATAGATAAAACGGAATTGAAAAATACCGGAAACGGTGCAAAGAGAGACAGGAGAGAGGCTTCGGAGCCCTGTGTGCTGTCGGAGATCGCTATCCGGGAGGAAAATAAGACTCTCACCGGAATTAAGGAACTGGACCGGGTGCTGGGGGGCGGCATTGTGCAGGGATCTCTGACGCTGGTAGGCGGAGACCCCGGTATCGGTAAATCCACACTGTTATTGCAGGTCTGCCATAACTTATCCACGGCGGGACATAAAGTATTGTATATTTCCGGTGAGGAATCCAAGGTACAGATCAAGATGCGGGCGGACCGTCTGGGGGCTTTTTCGGAGCATATGCTGCTACTGTGTGAGACGAATCTGGATATCATCAGTGAAGTGATCCGCAAGAGCAAGCCGGAGGTCGTGATCATCGACTCCATACAGACCATGTACAACGAGAACGTGTCGGCGGCGCCGGGAAGCGTGTCTCAGGTGCGGGAATCCACCGGTATTTTGCTGCAGCTAGCAAAGGGACTGGGAATCTCAATCTTCATTGTAGGCCATGTGACCAAGGAAGGTACGGTGGCAGGTCCCAGAGTGCTGGAACATATGGTGGATACTGTTCTTTATTTTGAAGGGGACAGACATGCGTCCTACCGTATTCTGCGGGGGGTGAAGAACCGTTTTGGATCTACGAACGAGATCGGTGTTTTCGAGATGCGGGAAACGGGACTGGCAGAGGTCAAGAATCCTTCGGAATATATGCTGAACGGACGGCCGGAGAATGCCAGCGGCTCTGTGGTGGCGTGTACCATGGAGGGCACCAGACCGCTTCTGATCGAATTGCAGGCACTGGTGTGCCACAGTAATTTCGGCATCCCCAGAAGACAGACCACCGGTACGGATTTCAACCGTGTGAACCTGCTGATGGCGGTATTGGAGAAGAGATCGGGAGTGCAGCTGTCCTCCTGCGATGCCTACGTGAATATTACGGGAGGTATCAAGATCCAGGAGCCGGCCATTGATCTGGGAATCGTGCTGGCGATTCTGTCCAGCTTCCGGAATAAGGCATTGAATCCGAAAATGGTAGCTTTCGGAGAAGTGGGATTAAGTGGCGAAGTCCGCGCGGTCAGCATGGCAAAACAGCGTGTGGCGGAGGCGGAGAAACTGGGCTTCGAGGAATGCGTGGTGCCCTACGTGTCACTGGAAGAGTGCAAAAAAGGAAGCAAAATCCGTGTCATCGGCGTCAGCTCCGTGCAGGATGCCATGGACCGATTGTTCTAAAGAAGCTTTTTAGCATTTCATTATGAGGAGGACAAAGATATGGCCGTAAGAATAGGAATTGATATCGGCAGCAGTACCACCAAGATCGTAGCTTTTGAAGGAGAACATATGCTTCCGCCCATGGCAGTCAAGGCAGACAGCCAGGTGGCATCCCTCTACGGTGCTTTCGGAAGATATCTGTATGAGAATAATCTGCAGCTTTTAGATGTGGAAGGTGTCTATATCACCGGCGTGGGAAGCAAATATGTGGAGAAAGCGGTATACGATCGTCCGACCTATAAGGTAGATGAATTCGTTGCCACAGGAACCGGAGGCTATTATCTGACGGATAAAAAGGAAGTTATCGTTATCAGTATGGGAACCGGAAGCTTTTTCGTCAAGGTGACGGAGAATGAGATGAAGCATTTAGGTGGTGTCGGCCTCGGTGGCGGAACCATCTGCGGACTGTCCTCGATCATACTGAATACCGGGGATATCCATGAGATCGTCCCTCTGTCCCGGAAAGGTGATGTGGCAAAGATCGACCTGAGGATCGGCGATCTGGCCAAGGAAAAGCTCCCCGGCCTGAACCTGGACGTGACTGCGTCCAACTTCGGCAAAGCGGATGCCCAGTCCAAGCCCGAGGACATCGCGGCTGGTATCGTCCATATGGTCATCGAGAACATCTGCCAGGCCGGAATCCTGGCCTCCCGGAACACCGGCATCAAGGATTATATCCTCATCGGTGGCCTGACCAAATTCTTCGAGTGCCGCCAGATCATCGAAGACTTCAAGAGCCTGTGGGATGTGAAGGTCACTATTCCGGAGTACTCCGATTATGCTACCGCTATTGGGGCGGTGATTGCGCCGGATGCGGAGAAAGAGGAGATTTGAGAAATAAAAAAGTAAGAGGGATTGATTTCTCAATCCCTCTTGGTGTATAATCTACTTAGAAAGGTGGTCGGAAGTGAAAATTCCGATTTGCCCTCAGTAAAATACTAGAAAAGAAATAGCATCTACTTTGGCGAGGGGATGCTATTTCTTTTTGTTATTATCGTCACCATGTCTGTCAATGTATGATAAAGCTGCAAAGACAACTAACAACAGAGTAAGTACTTCCATCGTATTCATGGGCATCACCCTCCTTTGTAAGACTAGAGGGCATCTAACAATCGGAAAATCGCATCCGCTTTCTGTTCGATTACACAAATACAGTATAACATAAATCGAACGTATGTTCAATATCATGATGAAAAACATTCTTGTTAATTCACATTAAAATAACACCCAATCATGGCGTGATTCTTCAGATCGCGCCATGGTGAGGTAAAAAGTGTTACCAAAACAGAAAATAAAAAAAGCCGATAACATCGACTTTTTAAAGCAGGGGAAGAGGGGATCGAACCCCCGTTAACGGTTTTGGAGACCGCCGCACTACCGCTGTACTATTCCCCTATGAAATTGTATCAGCTGAATCACTGACGAAAGCTATTATAGCATAGATGTTTATCATTTAGCAAGTGAAAATTTTAAATTTTTGCAAAAACTTTTGCAATTCCGGGGAAAACCACAAAAAATACCTTATAACACAATTAAAGCAGCCGCAGGCGGGAAACCTGCAGCCACTTTAATTGTGTAAAAGGGGAATTCTTCCGGAAATCTACTTATATAAGCGGTTCGGCTCTCGCCGAACATCTTAAGTATATTACACATTTCGGCTTTTGTCTACTATTTTTTTGCATAAATTTTACAAAAAAAGACTGTGTTATGACAAAAACGGTGAGAGGAAATGTATATAATCAGATACATAGGGGGAAAAGCTTGCTTCCCGACGCAGATTTCGTGTAATATAGGTAGTAAATGAGTATGAGAAAGTACGGCAGATAAGGGCTGTACGGAAATGAGGGAAAATATGGAACAGCATTTTAATACCCCGGCAGAAGTCATTGATAATAACATGAAGGCCGGAGAGGGCAAGGCACATCTTCCTCTGGGCAAGATGATCCTGTTAGGCATTATGGCAGGTGCTTTCATTGCACTGGGCGGAGCTACCAGCAGTACTGCGGCGCATGCTATTGACAACGTAGGTCTGGCCCGATTCGTAGCCGGTATCATCTTCCCTGTGGGACTGATGATCATTGTATTTGTAGGTGGAGAACTTTTCACCGGCAACTGCCTGATCGTCATGGACGTGGTAGGCAAAAAGGTGACCTGGTTCGAATGTATCCGCAATCTGATCGTGGTATATTTCAGCAACCTGATCGGCGCGCTGATCATTGATACCCTGATCTACTTTTCCGGAAATCTGGACTACACCGGCGGATTGCTGGGGGCTTATGCCATCAAAGTGGCAGTCGGCAAGGTAGGCATTTCTCCGCTGAAAGGAATTACCTCCGGTATCCTGTGTAACATTCTGGTATGTATTGCGATCCTGATGGCAGCGGCAGCTACGGATATCGTCGGTAAGGTCTGGGCGATCTTCTTCCCGATCATGGCCTTCGTAGTCGGCGGTTTCGAGCACTGTGTTGCAAATATGTTCTACATTCCCGTAGGCATGATGGCTGCACAGAATCCCGCGTATGTTGCAAAGGCACAGGAAGCATACGGCCTGACCGCAGAGCAGATCCAGGGACTGACAGTACTGCACAGCCTGAACAACTTTATTCCCGTTACCATTGGCAATATCTTAGGCGGAATGGTATTCGTAGGAATCCCCTGCTACTTTATTTATAAGAAGAGGTGGCAGAAATGGCATGAGGAATCCAAGAACGCATAGGACGGGAAAGTAAATACAGAGCGGAACAGAAGCAGCTTGGGATAATGATAAGATCCCCGGCTGCTTTTTGCTTATACGATGTAACCGGTATAGCTTTATGTCTGCACAGGAGTTTGCAAGGGATGAACCGGATATGGATTTTCAGAATTATAAACGAAATATTAAATCGCATTTTTACACATGTAATATAAAAACATTAGAAAAACGGAGATAAAACGAGAAAATAAAAGAAATAGTTATTTAAATAACGGTGAATGCGTTTGAAAAACTCGGCATATAAAACTAATATAAACTATAGAAATTAGCACTCGATAAAAATGAGTGCTAACAAATGAAAAAGAGTAATATGATATTTAAATAGTTATAAGGAGGCAGTTGTCATGAGTTTGAAACCTTTAGGTGACAGAGTAGTATTAAAACAGTTAGTTGCAGAGGAGACTACCAAGTCCGGTATCGTGCTCCCCGGTCAGAATAAGGAAAAGCCCCAGCAGGCAGAAGTTGTTGCTGTCGGCCCCGGCGGTGTCGTAGACGGTAAGGAAGTAAAGATGGAAGTTAAGGTTGGCGATCAGGTCATCTATTCCAAATACTCAGGAACCGAAGTAAAGCTGGATGATGAAGAGTACATCATCGTAAAGCAGAGCGACATCCTTGCAATCATTCAGTAATTGCAAACCTAAAAAGAAATTAAGACTAAGAACAAATAAATTGGAGGCTGATTATTATGGCAAAAGAGATTAAATACGGCGCAGAAGCCCGTGCAGCATTAGAGGCTGGTGTAAACCAGCTGGCAGATACCGTAAGAGTAACCTTAGGACCCAAAGGAAGAAACGTAGTACTGGATAAGTCCTTCGGCGCACCCCTGATCACCAACGATGGTGTTACCATTGCAAAAGAGATCGAGCTGGAAGATGCATTCGAGAACATGGGTGCACAGCTGGTAAAGGAAGTAGCTACCAAGACCAACGATGTAGCCGGTGATGGCACTACCACCGCAACCGTTCTGGCACAGGCTATGGTAAATGCAGGGATGAAGAACCTGGCAGCAGGTGCTAACCCCATCATCCTGAGAAAAGGTATGAAGAAAGCAACCGCATGTGCAGTAGAAGCCATCGGTAAGATGAGCCAGAAAGTAAACGGCAAGGAGCACATCGCAAGAGTAGCTGCAATCTCCGCAGGGGATGAGGCTGTAGGACAGCTGGTTGCAGATGCTATGGAGAAGGTAAGCAACAACGGTGTTATCACCATTGAAGAGTCCAAGACCATGCAGACCGAACTGGATCTGGTAGAAGGTATGCAGTTCGACAGAGGTTATATTTCCGCTTACATGGCAACCGATATGGATAAGATGGAAGCTGTTCTGGATAACCCTTATATCCTGATCACTGACAAGAAGATTTCCAATATTCAGGAGATCCTGCCTCTGTTAGAGCAGATCGTTCAGTCCGGCGCTAAGCTGCTGATCATCGCTGAGGATGTAGAGGGCGAGGCACTGACCACCCTGATCGTTAACAAGCTGCGTGGTACTTTCAACGTAGTAGCTGTTAAGGCTCCCGGCTATGGTGACAGAAGAAAAGCTATGCTGGAGGATATCGCAATCCTGACCGGTGGTACCGTGATCAGTTCCGAGCTTGGTTATGAACTGAAAGATACCACAATGGATATGCTGGGTCGTGCAAAATCCGTTAAGGTACAGAAAGAGAACACCGTGATCGTAGACGGTGAAGGCGATAAGGAAGCATTACAGTCCAGAATCGCACAGATCAAGAAGCAGATCGAAGAGACCACTTCTGATTTCGACAGAGAGAAATTACAGGAGAGACTGGCTAAGCTGTCCGGTGGTGTTGCAGTGATCCGTGTAGGTGCTGCTACCGAGACCGAGATGAAGGAAGCTAAGCTTCGTCTGGAAGATGCTCTGGCAGCTACCAGAGCAGCCGTAGAGGAAGGTATCATCTGTGGTGGTGGTTCCGCATACATTCATGCATCCAAGGAAGTTGCCAAACTGGCAGCAAGTCTGGAAGGTGATGAGAAGACCGGTGCAGGCATTGTCCTGAAAGCACTGGAAGCACCTCTGTATCACATCGCAGCAAACGCAGGACTGGAAGGCAGCGTTATCATCAACAAGGTACGTGAGTCTGAGGTCGGTGTCGGTTTCGATGCTCTGAAAGAGGAATATGTAGATATGGTAAGCGCAGGCATCCTGGATCCCGCAAAGGTTACCAGAAGCGCCCTGCAGAACGCTACCAGCGTAGCAAGCACACTGCTTACTACCGAAAGCGTTGTAGCTAACATCAAGGAAGACACCCCTGCAATGCCCGCCGGCGGCGCAGGCATGGGCGGAATGATGTAAGCGTCAGGACCGCTTTGACGCAGCCGTGCTAAAAAGGGAGCACACTATGCAAGCTAGCTTGCAATAGTGCGCTTCTTTTTTAGTGCGGATATGGCGAAGTCCAGCGGATATCGCATGAATTGCGAAGCAATTTATGCGATAAGCCGCTGCTGCGTCGAAGTCTTCGGGTGTGGCATTTGTTTTTTATGGGTGTTTATCGAGAAAATCATAAGTGCGAAGCACGTGCTCTGCAAAGCAGAGCGATTTTCGAAGATAAGGCGGCGTCCCCTTGACTCTCCCCCAAAAACCTCTTAAACTTATCTCAAACACATCAAAGAAAGAGGTATACCCCTATGAATCGTTTTGAATACATCGTAGAAAGCATTGACGGCGATTATGCCCATCTTCGCAGAACAGACATTGAATCCGATGAATTAAAGCTGGTGGCCCGCGCGCTGCTTCCGCCCGAGATCATGGAGGGCACGAAGCTGTTATACGAGTGGATGCAGTATTCCATTATGGAATAATTATGCCAAATTTTGAAATGTCCGGAGAAAACGCAATATTTGTCATAAAATAAAAGGGAAACTGGCACGACAGGAGAGTTGGTAAAGAATACACTTATAGTATGAGCGTGGTACACGCAGCTTTGCGCAAATAGAAAGACTAATACATGTAAAAAGGAGACTCCCTATGAGTGAACCTAGAACTTATCATAACCCTGTACAACGCGGTTTTTTCCCGGATCCTTCGGTGATCCGTGTCGGTGACGATTATTATATGGTGAATTCCAGCTTCCAGTATTTTCCGGCAATTCCCATTTCCCATTCCCGGGATATGGTGCACTGGCATATCATCGGCCATGCCATCACGAACCCGGAATGGCTGGACATCAGTGACATCCGGGATTCCCACGGAATCTGGGCACCGGATATCGAATATGTGGACGGAAAATACTATATCTATGTAACCTTGCGTCTGAATGCGGATGGCAAGCGTGACAATAACGTGATGCGCAGACAGCTGGTGATGGTATCTGACAAGCCGGAAGGACCCTACAGCAAGCCGGTATGTCTGGAAGTGGATGATATCGACCCCTCACTTTTTGTGGATGATGACGGCAGCAGATATATGATCATAGCCAAGGCGGCACAGGCGGTTCCTCTGACTGCGGACGGACTGGCGGTGGCTGGTCCTGCGAAGACTGCATGGGAAGGCACAGGCGAGCGCTGTTCCGAAGGCCCCCATATCATGAAAAAAGACGGTTACTATTACGCTATCGTGGCAGAGGGTGGTACCGGCTACGGTCATGGAATCAATGTGGGAAGAAGTAAGAATTTCTATGGCCCCTATGAATGTTCTCCCTACAATCCGGTCATGCGTCAGAAGGATCCCACAGCCCCCATCCAGAGAGCCGGACACGGCAAACTGGTACAGGATCAGAACGGTCAGTGGTGGTGCTATTATCTCTGCGGAAGACCTAACGAGGGCAACTATACTACCGTAGGCAGAGAGTCTGCTCTGGATCCCGTACAGTGGACGGAGGACGGCTGGTTTACCGTCAACGAAGGAAAAGGTCCCAGCCTGACACAGATCGCACCGGATCTGCCGGAGTGTATTTATGAGAGAAATCTGCTCGACGATTTTAACGATACAAAGCTGAATCTGGAATGGGAGTTCGTCCGTAACCCGGATAACGGTTCCTGGTCTCTGACCGAGCACCCCGGATATTTCCGGATCTGGACCAGAGATGGACAGCTGAATGAGATCCGGGCGAAAAATACGTTGTTGCGCAGAGAACAGGAATTGTCCTACGTGGCAGAGACGAAGCTGGAGTTCTACCCGGATAAGGACGGAGAACAGGCGGGACTGACCTGCTATTACAGTACTGCTACTTATGCCAGATGCTCCCTGTGTTATGAAGGCGGCCGAAAGATCCAACTGGTCATCAACCGCAACCACGGTGAGGAATTGATAGCGGAAGTGGATAATGTGAAGGAGACCCCGGTGTATCTGAAGGTAGTGGTGGAGAAGCTGACCAGAACTTTCTATTACAGCTATGATGGTCAAAAATGGGAAAAGGTCGGAGCTCTGGAGAACTGTATTTACCTCTGCGACGAGGGCGTGCCCGACGATCCCAAGCGTCACACTGGTACGCTGGTAGGCATCTACGCCAACAACGGAGGCTGCGGAAGCCGCAAAGCAGCGGATTTCGATTACTTCAAATATGAGGATTAGACAAAAATGAAGGTGCGATTTTGGCTAAAAGTGCGAAAAAGTCGCAACTGTGAGAAATCTGTTTGCCAAATAGTCGAAATAATGGTAAAATAATTATGGTCCTGGATGTAAGCACTTACATTTCAGAGCCGACAGGAACAAATGCAACGCATAGTTTCATACATCTCTTTTCAAAAGATCCCGGGTGAGCAGCCCGGGATCTTTTGTGCATCTGAGGTTTGTGCATCCGAAGCAGTCTGGAATAGAAAATAATAGAAAATAATTTCAAAAAATTTATAAGATTTTGTCGAAAACTGTCACGTATATAATGTAGTGAGGTTTTAACATGACTAAAGACGAAGAAATCAGAATGATAAATGAAAAACTGGATTTTTATGTAATGGAGGCAAGTGATGAGGAGTTCGATACCGAAGAGGTACGCAAACTTGTGAAGCGATTAGATGAATTGGATCCCATACCATTGCCGTGGAAATCGGATGAGGAAGCATTGAAAGACTTCTGGGATTATTGTGAAGAGAGACAGAGGGAAGAACGTATAATAGCAGAGATGAAAATTAAGGGCTGAGAAGTCAGTGCCTTTGGAAAAAGTATGTGGTAAAATATATATACGAGAAACGAAATGCTGCAAGAATTGCCAGACGTAGGTCAATTCATCCTAGCTATGGAT
>NZ_JBKVQF010000021.1:0-57893 GCF_046969025.1 Waltera sp.
GCATGCTCCGGGAGTTCGTGGATTTTGCCAATGTATTTAACTAACTTTCTATTTAGTCGTTCAAAGCCATGTCTTTCAATTTCGCAAACAAATTCCGTACCGGCTTAGCGCTTAAAATTACCAGAGTTATGGCTGCTTCAGAGAAGATATAGATAGCATTGTAGGCG
The DNA here is from genome assembly GCF_046969025.1 of Waltera sp. Classification (NCBI taxonomy): domain Bacteria; kingdom Bacillati; phylum Bacillota; class Clostridia; order Lachnospirales; family Lachnospiraceae; genus Waltera; species Waltera sp. Next base: position 168 of record NZ_JBKVQF010000021.1, read on the forward strand.
AGGGAGTAAGGCAGGGGATCCCAGCCTTCCCAGGCATAGTAGCCGAAGAAGATCCATCCGGAGATCACGGCAAACACATATCTTCCAAGAACCCCGGCAATATATCCCTTGATCAGTCCTAGCTTCGCATTGGAGAAGAGACCGGACAGTCCCAGAGCGCCGAAAGCAAGAAGATAGTCTACCACCAGCTGCAGGGGATATAATACATAGGGATCTATGAGCAGCTGCAGGACACCGTAGGCTACACCTGTGGCAATACCGGCACCCAGACCGAACCAGTAGCCGGGCAGGCAGATCACCAGCATGGACAGCAAAGTAATGGAGCCGCCGGTAGGAAAATGGAACAATTTGATATTGGAAAGAACGGTTCCCAGGGCAATGGCCATGGCACAGAATGCCAGCTGCTTTACCGTAAGCTTGCTGCGATTCATCTTATGATCACCATCGGAAACAGTGGGAGCTACAGCAGTCTTTTTCATCTGCATGCGGGCAAATAAAACAGCGGCCGCCAACAGTGCGGCCAGAATGATCACCAACAGGACATTTCCCAGGGTAGTGGGGATATAAGTAGTCTCTCCCCAGTCATTGGTAACAGCAGTGTACAACATAAAAAAATCCTCCTTCGTGTGCGCGAGGAGGGACAACATCGTATCCATACAGACAGAAGCTCTGTATGAACAAAGTGCTTCCTTACGCCGGTATTACCCGGTTCAAGTAGTGAGGGTTAGAAGCGGAGCCTTGACGGCGGCACTTCAATCTCAGCGATGTGCTCCCCTAGCGGATATTCTATTTACCTGTTTACTATAGTGCTTTATCGCAGCAGTGTCAAGCGTTTACTTTCGGAATGCCCCGGGGAATTTATAAAAAAGTTTTCAACACCTGCAACACTCCGTTTTCCCAATAGGGCGCACAGGTATCCCTTGCAGCGGCAATGACTTCCTCTCTTGCATTGGAGACAGCATAGCTCATTCCGGCGCTTTGCAGCATTTCGATGTCGTTCAGATTGTCTCCAAAGGTACAGGTCTCATCCGGCGCGATCCCCAAATATTCCTGGAGAAAACGGATCGCAGACCCCTTATTTACCCCAAGGGGATTGCAGTCCACCCATTCTTTTCCGGCAGAAGCAAGCTTCGCCCGGGACTGCCAGGTGGGAGTGAAGACAGGTGCACACATTTCTTCACAGGCGGAAGGATGATATACAGTGAACTTGATCACATTGTCCACGGGCGTTTTCATAAGATCGGCAGATTCCCGGATGTCATATCCGTAGGAATCCGTAAGCCACCGGAACATCCGGCTTCCAGCATCTTCCGCCAGACAATAATCCGGTGTGGCAATAAAATAATCGCAGTCCGGTAATTCATTCCGGACTGTCTCACACATGCCGTGCCAGATCTCTTCGGGCAAGGTATGCACCTTTAAAATTTCCTTCGGTGTGCGGACCACGGTACCGCCGTCGGTGATATAGAGGAGCTTGTCGCGGATGGGAGCAAAAAGCTTCCGCTCACTGATAAATTGTCTGCCGGAACAGGCAACGAAACGGATGCCTTTTGCAATCAGCTTTTCAATGACGGTCATGTATTCAGGATCCAGCATCAGAGTGCCGTCCTTCAATAGCGTGCCGTCAATATCGGTTGCAATAAGTTTGATCATAGTGCCTCCTGAATCTTACATTTCATTATATCATGATTCGCACCTTCGGTGCTTAACGTTGCTTCGCAACTATCATAATCAACTTCGCCGTTCGCCAATCATGCAAGCATGTGGGATCTCTTGCGCTCATTATATCATGAGCTCACGAATCCGCGCTATCGCGCTCTACATCCTGCTTCGCAGGATATTCGTTCGCTAATGAGCCCAGAAAAACAAATGTCTGCTTCGCAGCCGCTTGTTTTTCCTTGAGGCTCATTACATTATATCCTACGCGGTGCCGGATTTGCAAACGGTATCTGGAAATACAAAACAGTTGGAAAATGCTCATGGATATAGTATTCTTTATAATAGAAAAAACGTTTTATACGTGCCTGCAGGATGATGCTGGCATTGGAAGGATAGGATAAGCATGAAAAAAAGTATCGTTGGGATCCTGGCACATGTGGATGCCGGGAAGACAACATTGGCAGAAAGCCTTTTATGTGCCTGTGGTGTCATAGAAAAGGCCGGAAGAGTGGATCACGGAGATGCTTTTCTGGATAACGGGGACATGGAACGGAAAAGAGGAATCACCATTTTCTCCAAACAGGCGAGAATCCGGTGGAAAGATGTGGATATCACACTGTTAGACACCCCGGGACATGTGGATTTCTCTGCGGAAATGGAACGGACGCTGCAGGTACTGGATGCGGCGGTTCTGGTCATCGACGGAAGCGATGGAGTGCAAGGAGATGTACATACGCTGTGGCGGCTGTTAAAAAGATATGAAGTGCCGGTATTTTTATTTGTAAACAAGATGGATCAACCGGGGACGGATCCGGAAAAAGTACTGACGGAGCTACAGAAAAAGCTGGATAGCAATATTACATCCGTGGGAAAACTGTTGCAGCCTGGGGACAATGAAGGAGAACGGGAAACAGAGCTGGAACACGCGGCCATGTGTAGTGAAGCCTTGATGGAAGAATATCTGGAAACCGGAGAACTGTCGGCGGAAAACATATCGGACACTGTGGCGGAGCGTAAGCTGTTCCCCTGCTTTTTCGGCTCCGCCTTGAAACAATGGGGAATTACAGAGCTGTTAGACGGATTGAATGCGTATCTGCCCAAACCGGAATATCCGGAGGAATTCGGAGCCCGGGTTTATAAGATCGGCAGGGATAACGCAGGAATCAGATTGTCGTATTTGAAGGTCACCGGAGGAAGTCTGCGGGTTAAAATGCCGGTGGGAAACAGCAGAAGCGGTGCAGGAGAGGAAATCTGGGAGGAAAAATGCGACCAGCTGCGTCTGTATAATGGCGGAAGCTATGAGGCAGTGGATACGGTGAAAGCCGGTGAGGTCTGTGCGGTCACGGGACTTACGAAGACTTTCGCCGGGCAGGGACTGGGCTATGAAAGCGAGAACTCCACGCCGATACTGGAACCGGTGCTGACTTACAGACTACTGCTCCCTCCGGAGGTGGATCCTGTCGTGGCACTGGGGAAACTACGCCAGCTGGAAGAGGAAGAACCGCAGCTGCATGTGTTGTGGCAGGAGGAAAACAGGGAAATCCATATGCAGGTCATGGGACAGGTGCAGATGGAAATCCTCAAAAATATCCTGTGGGAGCGCTTCGGTCTGGAAGTGGAATTCGATGCTGGAAGCATTGTATACAAGGAAACTCTGGCGGAGCCGGTGGAAGGCATCGGGCATTTTGAACCCCTGCGTCATTATGCGGAGGTACATCTGTTGCTGGAGCCCGGGGAGCGGGGCAGTGGATTGCAATTTGCCTCTCTGTGCAGCGAGGACATGCTGGACCGTAACTGGCAGCGACTGATCCTGACGCATCTGGAGGAAAAACGTCATGTGGGTGTGCTGATCGGTTCCGAACTCACGGATCTGCGGATATTGCTGATTGCCGGAAAAGCCCACACTAAACATACAGAGGGCGGAGATTTCCGACAGGCCACTTACCGTGCAGTACGTCAGGGAATGCGCAGCGGAAAGAGCATTCTCTTAGAACCATGGTTTTCCTTCCGACTGGAGGTGCCTACGGAGAATCTTGGCAGAGCCATGTCAGATATCACGAGGATGAACGGAAGCTTTGAAGCACCGGAGACAGAAGGCAATAACAGTGTGCTGACGGGAAGTGTTCCCGTGGCTTCCATGGGAGATTATGGAAAAGAGGTGGCATCTTATACCAAAGGTCATGGGCGTTTGTCCTGCACACTGAAGGGATATGAACCCTGCCATAATCCGGAGGAGGTAATGGCAGAGATCGGCTATGATCCGGAAGCGGATGTGGTCAACCCCACCGGATCGGTATTCTGCGCTCATGGTGCCGGTTTTCAGGTGTCCTGGGACCAGGTGCCAGAATATGCCCATGTGGAGAGCGGCTGGAAGCCGGAGAAGGAAGGAACCAAAGATGCGGACGGCATTTCGGATGCAGGACTGCAGGCAGTAAACAGGCAGCAGGGCGCTATTCGTCAGACCGGGGGTGGTGTAGAGCGGATTATTTCTCAGGAAGAGATCGAAGAGATCTTCCGCCAGACTTATGGGAAAAAGGCGGAGGATCCCCACAGATTCCGCAGATACCATACTTCTTCCGGAAACCGTGGCAGCTATACGGGCAGCTTGGCGGGAAGTGCCGGTGACACCGGTATGCGGAAGGTCGTACCGCAGGAAAAACCGGAGGAATACCTTCTGGTGGACGGTTATAACATTATTTTTGCCTGGCCGGAACTGCGGGAGCTGGCGAAGATCAATCTGGACAGTGCCAGGGACAAACTGATGGATATTCTGTGTAACTATCAGGGATATCAGGGCTGTCGCCTGATCCTGGTCTATGATGCCTACAAGGTGAAGGACAATCCCGGCTCCACCATGAAATATCATAATATAGAAGTGGTCTATACAAAAGAAGCGGAGACTGCAGACCAGTATATCGAGCGCACGGCCCATCAGTTGGGGGCGAAGCCGCAGAAATACCGGGTGACGGTGGCAACCTCAGATGCACTGGAACAGATGATCATCTGGGGCAACGGTGCCACAAGAATGTCCGCACTGGGGCTGAAAGCAGCGGTAGAGGCAGCAGGTGCCGAATATTTTAAATAAGAGAGTTTTATTGGACTTGAAAAAGTGTAATCTATACCTGTCAGGACGGGAAAATAAGATTTCCGACAGAACCCTGAGCACAAAAAGCAGAAAAAGAGGTATGGGTTATGAGAAGACAGTTCGTTTCCAATGTGGCATTTTACAGTACTACCGCAGTACTTATTCTGATCATTGTATTATGTATCGGCGCAACCGTGAAGAGCGAGAGCCGGGATGAGACGCAGCGCATGGAGAACCGGATACAGGAACAGCAGCTGATGAGCGATATGAAGCAGTATCTGAATGAGAACGGTTATCGCAACAGCGGCGTGACGCTGACCTATGCACTGGAAGAAGACGGCAGTCCGGATTATACGTTTACCATTCATCATAAGAAGATCAACAGCATGAGTGAGACGGAACGGGGAGCATTGAGCGCAGAACTGGCACGGGCCTGCAACGCAGTCGGCAATTATTCGGTCTCTTATGAATATCTGCTGACGGATTTTTAGAGACTATTTACATGACTTTTTTGGAAATAAGGGGTATACTGATACCATATGCCACAGTAAACGAGGCGATGGGAAAGGAGAACGACAGATGACATTTATTCCCAAACCACATGAGATATATAAGCATTTTAAGGGCAATCTGTATCAGGTCGTAACGATTGCGGAACATTCAGAGACCGGAGAACAGCTGGTGATTTATCAGGCTTTGTATGGAGATTTCAAGACCTATGCAAGGCCCCTTGTCATGTTTACCGGAGAAGTGGATCGTCAGAGATACCCTGAGGTGACACAGCGTTTTCGGTTTGAATTACAGGGAACGGATGCGGACAGACAGATTTGCGAGACGGAGGCAGCAGGTGTGGAGCACCCCGTATCAACGCAGACAACGGTGACCGCGTCCCAGCCCGCAGCAGCCCAGGCAACGCCGATTGTGGCGCAGAACATAGCAGCACAGGCAACGGCGACCGCGGCACAGACAACAATAGCATCGGTTTCCCCCGCAGAAGATGAAGAGCCCGCACTGGATCCGTTAGTACTGGAATTTCTGGATGCGGATTCCTACGAGGAGAAGCTAAATATTCTGGCAGGACTGCACCATCGTATCACCAACGAGATGATCACGACCATGGCGATTTCCTGTGATATTGAAGTAAATGACGGTGAGCCGGAAGAGCGTTATGAAGAATTGAAGAACTGCCTGCTCACCATGGAGAAGTTCGAATGCAACCGTCTGCGGTAGACTCTATGGATAAATACAATGAAAATTTAACGGATGTTAAGGAAATCTTTAGGAAAGGTGACCTTCGGGCGATTCCCAAACCACTTTTAAAATGGTATGATAATAACCGTAGGATCCTTCCCTGGAGAGAGGATCCTGCTCCCTACCGCGTATGGGTCTCTGAGATCATGTTGCAGCAGACCAGAGTGGAAGCGGTAAAGCCCTATTTCCAGCGCTTTATGGAGACGTTGCCGGATATTGCTGCGCTTGCGCAGGCACCGGAAGAGGTGCTGTTAAAGCTGTGGGAGGGCCTGGGATATTATAACCGGGTACGGAATCTACAGAAAGCAGCCATCCAGATCATGGAAGATTATGGCGGAGTCATGCCGGATTCTTATGAGGAGTTATTAAAATTAAAAGGAATCGGCAGCTATACGGCTGGGGCGGTATCCTCTATTGCTTACGGCAAGCCCAATCCGGCGGTGGACGGCAATGTTCTGAGAGTCATTGCAAGAGTCCGCAAGGATGAACGCTGTATCTCTGAGGATAAAGTAAAAAAGGCTGTGGAAAAGGATCTGTGGGAGGTCATTCCTACAGACAGGCCGGGAGATTTCAACCAGGCTATGATGGAAATCGGTGCCTGTGTATGTATTCCAAACGGGGCTCCGCACTGTGAGGAATGTCCCCTACAGCAGATATGTCTGGCGTATGCGGACGGTACACAGCTGCAATATCCGAACAAAGCCAAAGCAAAAGAACGTACGGTGGAGGAGAAGACGATCCTCATTATCCGGGATGCGGAGCTGGCGGCATTGCATAAGCGTCCGGCGAAAGGTCTGCTGGCCGGTATGTATGAATTCCCTTCGATGAAAGGATATCATACCGCGGAGGAGGTCAAGGAATATCTGGCGGAGAACGGGTTGCAGGTACTCCGGATCCAGCCTCTTGAGGATGCAAAGCATATTTTTTCCCATAGAGAATGGCATATGAAAGGATATCTGATCCGTGTGGATGAACTGGCACCGAAGCGTGAAGGCCCGGATTCAGCAGACTGGATCTATATTGAACCTTCGGAGACAAGGGAGAAATATCCCATTCCTTCCGCGTTTGCAGTCTATGCGAAGGGATTGAACATGAAACTGGGGGCCCGAGAGAACGATCCCGGACAGTGAATAACAAGATAGTGAAGAAAGGACAGCGATATGAAATTACTTTCCATAGCAATTCCCTGTTACAATTCTGAAAAGTATATGAGAAAATGTATTGATTCCCTGCTGATCGGCGGAGAGGATGTGGAGATCCTGATCATCGATGACGGTTCTACCAAAGACCGTACCGCAGAGATTGCAGACGAGTATGAAGCACAGTTTCCTACGATTGTGCGTGCTATTCATAAGGAGAACGGCGGACATGGTTCTGCTGTGAACACCGGAATCGCCAATGCCACGGGACTATATTTTAAAGTAGTGGATAGTGATGACTGGGTGAAGCAGGATGCATATTTTAAGATCCTGGATACTCTCAGAGAACTGGCCGGCGGCGGTCAGGCGTTGGATATGCTCATCAGCAACTATGTCTATGAAAAAGAAGGCGAGCGCCGCAAAAAGGTGATCCAGTACCGTCATATCCTGCCGGTGGAGAAGATGTTCACCTGGACGGACTGCCATCATTTTCTGAAGGGCCATTACATACTGATGCACTCCGTGATCTTCCGTACCAGACTGTTACAGGAATGTGGACTGAAGCTTCCGGAGCACACCTTCTATGTGGACAACCTGTATGTATTTGAACCGCTTCCTTATGTGAAGAATATGTATTATCTGGATGTGAATTTCTACAGATATTATATAGGAAGACAGGATCAGTCGGTGAATGAGACCGTGATGATCTCCCGCATTGACCAGCAGATCCGAGTGACGAAGCTGATGATTGATTATCTGGTGGGCAGAAAGTCGGAACTGGTGAAAAACCGACGTCTGTACCAGTACATGCGCAACTATCTGGAGATCATCATGACAGTATCTTCCGTACTGTTAATCCGCTCCGGTACCACAGAACATCTGGAGAAAAAGAAAGAACTGTGGGAGTACCTGAAAGGAAAAGACAAACGCCTGTATCTGTGGATGCGTAACGGCATTATGGGCGGTACCATGAACCTTCCCGGAAGAGGCGGACGGAAGATTTCGGTAGAGGGATATAAGATCTGCCAGAAATTGTTCGGATTTAATTAGAACGGAATTGTTTAACATAGTCAAAATAGCGGATACTTCGGCGGTTTACCCGAAGTATCCGTTTTCTTCTGTTTTTCCAGCCATCTCGTCCTGCATGAAGCCCCCTAACTATTGACAATACCTGTTTTGAACGTATATAACGGTTACATTTAAAACGAAATTAAAATTACGTTAAAAACGTAGAATAAAATTTAGGAGTAGTAAAATCTTCCATTATTTGGGAAGAAGGAGCTCACATGAAACGAAAGATAATGACCATTGTGGCAGGAGCGGCAGTCGGTGAATCCGGATGTGTATGCCTGGATCACTGTACCGGGGACAGAAATTGAATATCCGATTTTACAGCACCCTTCCGATAATTCCTATTACTTTATGCATAATATTGATGGTTCGTATGGATATCCCGGGTGCATATATACGGAGAATCTGAACAGTAAGGACTTTACAGACAACAATACGGTGATCTATAGACACAACGTGAAGAACGATTCCATGCCCGTCAAACAATAAGAAATCCGAGGGCAGAACTTATGTCATTTTGGAGTTATATTAAAGCAATAAGGTAGGAATAGGATTACAGGGATTAGGTGTTCGAAAGTTAAAATGGGTGATATTGATTGCAGTAATTATAAGTTACAGTATAGAATTCAGCCAGTTATTAACAAAACGTGGACTCTTTGAACTTTTTGATGATCCGTTTCATAATGTCCCTGGAGCAATAATAGGATTTACATTATGGAGAATGATTATGAAAAGATGTTCAGAAAAATCTGAAGGACAGGCTATAAGACCAAAATAAATATATAGATGGAGTTAAAATTGATTCTAAAGCATAATGCCCAAATTTGCCAGGGACAGATTTTGCTATTTTGCCACGTTGACAATCGAGTGCTCATTTGCTATCCTCTATTCGTAAGCAGATTTTCTATTTCAAATTTCTATATCGGTGTAAGCCGGTGTCTATGACTTCAGAGGAATCCCTGCTTAATTACCCAATGATAACAATAGAGCAGGAGAAGACATAGAACGGATTGAAATTCGTTTCTGCGACAGCATATTTTCCTGCGGTAAAAGCAAAGGAGAGTGTGAATGGCAAAACGCTATGAGGAACTGACGATATCGGATGATTTTATCTTCGGCAAGACCATGGGTGACAAGGTGCTCTGCCATGATGTATTGGAGCGGATGCTGGAAAAACGGGTGGGAACACTGGAAGATATCCAGCCACAGAGGGAATTCCAGTATGCCGTGGATGGTAAGCCGGTGCGGCTGGATATGTATGCAAGGGATCGGAAATCCTACAGGGAATTGCCGGAGGAGATACAGATAAGGTGGCGCAGCTGGATGATCCGGAAGTGCTACTGGCAATGCAGAGAAAATATGGAATGATTAATCTGTGACATTTATAAGACAATCCGTTTGCAAACCGGAACTCACCAACAATTACACAACGCAGAACGACAGATAACCGGAGAAACTTATGTAAAAAGATTGTCCGGTTATTATGAATTTGTGTACAGAGAGGAAAAAATGAGAGCAGATAAAATAAAAACTATAATTGGCAATATCAATGACTTACCTTATAAGACCATCTTGTTTGATGGAACCTGGGGTGTCGGAAAGTCTTATGCGGTAAATGAGGCGTTGGCAGGAAATCCGGACGTTTGTAAAATATCAATGTTCGGAATGACAGATGCGAGACAAATATATCATGAAGTATTGTTTCAACTGGCATTGAAGAATAATGTCGGCGGGAAGATTGGTGAAATAGCTAATAATATCATAGAAGGCGCAGCAAAGGTCTGGGATAAAGTCGGACAGGCCCGGGATGTGGTACAAAATATAGCAAACGAAAGAGAACTATTTTTATTATTGTCCAAAGAATTTACATTCCTTCACATTGTGGTCATAGACGATCTGGAAAGAATGAACAGTAATATGAATTTGGAAGAGATATTTGGAATCATAGAGGAACTGAAACAATGTAATTATGTGAAAGTTATACTCGTTGCGAATACCGCAGAAATGTCAAAAGATAAAAAAGAGATATTTGACAAATACAGTGAAAAGGTAATTGAACGAACATATGCTATTACGGAACGGGCAGAGAGTGTCGAGTGGAGTAAATTGCATATCCATGCTCAATTTATTGAAAAATTTCTGAACCTTCATAAAGTGGAAAACTTGCGGACACTTGAAAAGGCGCAGCGATTTTATGATGATGTAATATTATTTTGTGAAGACTGCAATAAAGATGAATTTTTGGAGGAACTGAGACTGATATGTTATGCCATCGTCGTTGAAAGTACACACAATCTGTATTATAAGGAGGATGATCCCAACAATACGGATTCGGTGAAAAAGATGGTGAGCAGTATTGAAAATACGTTGGAGCATAGAATAGGGAAATATCTTTATGGTACAAAGAGCAGTAATAATTTGACCGGAATGCTGTTGAGATACTATCAGGAGGGGACGCTTGATAAAGAACAATTAGAAGCCGAGTATCGACTGTTTCTTAAATCGGGAGATAAACCCAATTATTATAAGACAGATGCAGAGATAAAAGTAATGCTGCCGGATTTAAAAAAGGGATTGCTTCAGGCAAAAAACATTGTGGAATTAAACGAATTTGCAGATTCCTATATGGTATGGAGTGATATTCTGGAGGAAGATAATGAGGATGTTTTAACCATATATAAAAACGGGTTAAACAAAATGCTAAAACAGGCAGTCAGAGATGGAAAAGAAGAAATTTTAACGCACTCTTATGATTTATTCCATATGTCTTCAGACAAGGTGAAAATAATATACATGGAAGAAAATGAAAACATGAAAGAATTTTTGATTGAGACATATGTAGAACATTTGAGGATCACAACCCACGGGGAAAAAGCGTACCAATTTTCATATAAACTCAGAAATTATTTTAGCAACAGTTATTACCATGAGATCATAATGACAAAAGTGGATCAGCTGTATAATAAGACGTCTTTTCCTGTGGGGGACGTAGATCAGAATAGATATCATACCTGTTATAATATCATGTATTTACTGTACCATGCAGATAAGGAGAAATTTTTGAACTATTGTACTGACATAAAAAAAGATTGTGATAAGATGTCAAGACATAGGATAGAGGTTTTGTCGGAAGAGATAATGAAAGACCAGAAAACATGAGAAAAGTGATTCCTTCGTACAGTTGAAGAGGAAAACAGAAAGTGCTACAATTTACATGAAAATGCAAATTATGGCATTTTTTATAAATAACAAGGGGGACCGATATATGGCAACACAAAAGCAACAGGGTATTAAGAAGCGATTGACAAAGGGATTCACAAAAGTGGCGGTAATTGGAGCGGTAGCTGCAATCATTGGAATCGGAGCGCTTCTGATTGCTGCGGCGCAGTATGAAAAAGCACTGAATCGGTATGGTTTTACACAGGGGGATATCGGTAAGGCGATGACCGCTTTTTCGGAGAGTAGAAGTGCATTGCGCGCAGTGGTCGGGTATGATGATGAAGCTGTGATCGAAAAGCAGACAGCTCTGCATGACCAGAAGAAAGAGGCATTCGAAACTTATATGGATGAATTGAGCAGAACACTCAAATTCTCCGAGGGAAGAGAAGCTTACAATGCGGTCTTGACGGAACTTGACGGCTATTGGGAGCTGGATGCACGAATCTTGGAATTGGCAACTTCGGATGATGCGGATGGTTATCTGGAAGCGCAGGAACTGGATACGACAGATTTGACGGCTCAATATGAACAGATTTATGCAGAATTCGTTGAACTGATGAACCTGTGCGTGCAGAAAGGTGACCGTGCGGAAGCGGATCTGCGGGCAATGGAACGGAATATGCTGTTGGTGATCCTGGCAATCGTTGTGGTTTCTTTCTGGAGTTCGGTGATCCTGGGACGAAAAATGGCGCAAGACATAGAAAAGCCCATGATAGCATTGGCAGATCGTCTGCAGACCTTCGCACAGGGAGATTTAAGCAGCGCATTTCCGGAGTGTGCAACGGAAGATGAGATTTCTTATATGATACAGGTGGCAAAGGGGATGGCATCGGATCTGGATATGATCATTACGGATGCCGGAGAACTTCTGGGACAGATGGCAGAGGGAAATTATGCTATCGGCACTAAGATTGAGGATAAATATGTAGGACAGTTTGTGGCATTGAAGGATGCCATGCGTAAAATGAACCGTCAGATGAACGGTACGCTGCATCAGGTAGAAGAAGCTGCAAAACAGGTATCAGCCGGCGCTGAGAATCTGGCAGAATCTGCCCAGTCCCTTGCGGAGGGAGCTACCGATCAGGCAGGTTCGGTGGAGGAACTGACAGCAACAATTACAAATATCGCGGATGCAGTGAACCGTACGGCGGGTGAATTGCAGAAGACCACCCGGAAGGCGGAAAATTATGCACAGCAGGCGGATGCCGGACATGCACAGATGAAATCTCTTATGGAAGAGATGGATCGAATCAACGATACGTCCAAAAAGATTCAGAATATTATTGCAGAAATCGAAGACATTGCCAGTCAGACCAACCTGCTGTCATTGAATGCCGCAATCGAGGCTGCCAGAGCAGGGGAAGCAGGAAGAGGCTTTGCTGTTGTGGCAGAACAGATTCGCAAACTGGCAGAACAGAGTGCACAGTCCGCAGTGGATACCAGAAGTCTGATCGAAGGCTCTCTGCAGGAAATTGAGAGGGGAAATCAGGCCGCTGAAGCGGCAGCGGAATCACTGGAGCAGATTGTGACCGGAGTTAAGGAGATCGCAGCAGATTCCAGGAGACTTAGTGAAGAATCAACAGCGCAGGCACAGGCAATGGAACAGGCAGAAGTGGGAGTGACTCAGATTTCGGAGGTCGTACAATCCAATTCCGCATCTGCGGAGGAATCTTCTGCAACCAGCGAGGAATTGTCGGCACAGGCATATTCCTTAAATGAAGTGGTAGGCAAATTTACATTACGCAGAGATTAAACTATTAGGAAGAAAATAATTGTTTATGAAATACCGATTTATCAGGCATTGGAAACGGATGCAAAATAAATCGGTATTTTTTTACCCATAACTTTCATTATGACTGAAACATTCATTCTTTCATTATCCTTTAGAATTGTAGAGGTAGGAAACAGGAGATGAGGGAATGAGTCAGAAACATTCGGAACAATATAAAATTATAGGACAGGCGATTAAAAAATATCGAAAACAACGAGGACTTACACAGGAGCAGTTGGCGGACAGAGTAAGTATTAGTATCAGCTATCTCACCAAGATCGAGGCACCGAATTGTGACCAGCCGTTTTCTTTGGAGGTAATATTTGATATTGCTGAAGTGCTGGAGATACCGGCACATGTATTATTGGAGGATTTATAATTTTGTGACAGAGATGAGATTTGCAGTAAGAAAATCTACAGCGTTTGTGAAAAACAAAAAGCGGAAACACTGTAAAATCAATGTTTCCGCTTCTTATATGAGAGCTGCTGACGGGAATCGGACCCGTGACCTCCGCACTACCAATGCGACGCTCTACCGACTGAGCCACAGCAGCATCACGTGACGGCTAACGCAATCACCGTGATTCATTCTAACAAAAGAGATACCGTTTGTCAACAACAAAAATTGCAAATTTTAACAGTATTTGTCGATGAGAAAAAATTGACACAAAATCTACGAAAAGTAAAATATAAGCAGATGTAAAACAAATTTTTACTTTATAGTAAAATCATCTATATTTAGTACGGGGATAAATGTTAAATTATAGAGTAAATATTTTAGAAAGATAAAACCTCTATATGAGGCGATGGTAGGTGCACATGCAGAAAGAAGAGACAACAGGAGACCATCAAGAATTTGATGAGATGTACCGTAGGACACAGGCGGAAATATACAAGTTTATCCGCTACAGGGTGGCAGACAAGGAACTGGCAAAGGATGTCCTGCAAGAAACGTATTATGTTGCGTATAAAAAGTGGGATATTCTCTGTGAACATTCCAATCCAATGGGATGGCTGATCAATACTGCCAAGAATAAAATACGTGAACTGAATAAGTCATTGAAGAAGATAGAATGTGAAGTCGACCTGGATGCCGACGAATATACATTCACGGAAGACGGTTACGGAAAATCAGAACTTGATCTCATAATAACGAAAGGCCTGACGGAAGAGGAGAAGAACAGATTTTACAAATATTTTCTTCACGGGTATTCAATTTCTGAGCTGGCACAACTTGAGAAAATATCCGAGAACAATATGAGTGTCAGGATCAGCAGATTGAGAAGCAAGATAGCCCAAAACATACCCGACGAGTCCGGTATCGACAAAAAATACAAAAAATCTGTAAGAATTGACAAAAAAGAATCATGTACTTAACGAGGGACCAATATTACACCAGATAAGGATATGCAGAAGGGAAAGGAATTGGAATTAAAATGAAGAAGCAGGATAACGAAAGCCTGATTCAGGAGCTTACCAAGCGGTTGGACTGGTACATTATGAAAGCATCAGATGAAGAGTTTGATGCGGATGAAGTACAGACATTAATGAAACTGCTGGACAACCTGAAAACAGAGGAAGACAATGTAGAAGATGAATTGCCTGTGGAAGAGGCATTGGATGATTTCTGGAAACATTGTGAGGAAAGGGAAGAAGAGGAGCGCCTGTTGCTTGGCACCGAAGAAGAGAAGGACAAAAGTGAACCTGTTGCAGAGAAAGAGGAGGACAAGCCCAGGGAGGGTAAGCTTCATAAAGTGCTCTGGTACTTTCGCAGACGCAGATTTGCGGTAGTAGCGGCAGCGGTACTTGTCGTAATGGTACTTGGCGGTTCCTGGCAGGTAGTTGCCAATGCGGAGAAGCATGGAGGTTTCTTCTGGTGGATGGATAAGAACGAGGAAGGGACGACTATGATTACGGCACCGGAAGGTGTGGATAATGAGTCATATAATTATAAAATTGAAAAATATTATGACATAGAAAAAATACCAGAAGAGTACAAAGAGTATGTCGAGGAAGTAGGTGAAATTGAGAGAGTTTCAGCATATGAAATAGATAATATTAAGGTTATGAAAAGCATGTATAATGATACGGTATATGTATATATGAATAATGTGAATGATGCGCTGAGATTTGAAATAAGAATATATCCTCAGGAAATTCAGAGAGTTAGGGAAACATATCCGGGTTATACTTTTGAAAAAGAATTTGAAGATGGGGGAATTAATTTTGATATTTTTTCAAAAGAAGAGTCATCTGGGGAATATACCTATATCATGTATTTTTATTATGGTAAGGAGAAGTATATTGTTATAGGCAGAAGTGATGAGGATAGGATCCAGGATATTGTAATAGAGTATAAAAATGTGATTTTAAGTCACGAAGGGAAGCTACAATAGGATGTATATATAAAAACCTTGAAATTCTATGGTTAGAATTTTAAGGTTTTTTTGTTTGTGAAAACGGAAAGAGAGAAATTATAAATAAATGATTAATCGAATGGTTGAATGAATTAGTTAAATGAATTTGTTAATTGCTAATTGAATTCGTTGAATGAATTCGTTGAATGAATTTTGAAAAAGTTTGTAAGATTTGTGCGGTATGCGTCATGAAGTATATAGAGGGACGTCATGGTAAAGATGATAATACCTTAAAAGTGTAGCAAAATATTCTTATGATGGAAAGGAGTAAAGGTTTGAAAGGAACAAAAAAGAGAAAGTGGAGTGTTAGAGCATTAGCTGCTATGTTAATTGCAATTTTGGCAATGCCAACAGTGGGCTTAAAAACACATGCAGAGGAGCTTACAGACAGTAATATCCCAAATGTAAATGTGACAAACAAAGAGGTTGAATACAATTCGACAGTGCAACCATTAACGACGATGGTTGATTGCGAAATCACAATGGCGTTTACATTAAATGGATTAGAAATGACATTTACTACTCTGTCTGTGGAAGTATCCAGTGTTATTGGAGTAAAAGACATAAAGGTACAGCAAAAAATGTGGTATGGATGGAAGACGGTAATGACGTCTTCAGGTGCTGAAAATTATAATGAAGATATGTTTATGGCGGGACTTATTTATCCTGATGCGGTTAATGGTAAAACCTACCGGGTACTTTGCACTCACTATGCAAACTATGATGTTTACGAAGAAGTTGTCAACGACACCGGTGCCTTCAAATTCGTACTATAACAATTAGAACTATCAAGTAACAAACAACACACAATAAACCCTTGCTACACTTACGAAAAAACTTAATAATGTATGAACTGCAGAAATACAAAGTACATATTACTTGCAGCAGGAACCACTGGGGGTGGGGATACAACAATGTATTCAGAAAGTATGCTAAAACCTGCATAAGGGAAAACGAAGGGAAAAATAAAATATACTGCAATTGTCACAGTGGGTGGGACAAAAATCTTCACGTGAAAGTATAAGGGGAAATCTTTCAGGAAAAAGATACAGCTGAACGCCTTACAGCGAATGGACATTTATGTCAGGGGTGACAACAAGCAGGATGAGAAAGAGAGAACAAAAGATGAAGCGAATAATGTGGGCAAATCCCATGATCAAGTCTGCCGGGTACGATGCCCAGCAGCAAATGTTGGAAATCGAATTTGCAAACAACGGACAGATCTGGCAGTTTGATAATGTACCGGAGGATATCTGGTATCGCTTTCGGAGTCACCATCTTCCGGAACTCTTTTTCCATAATTTCATTATGGGACATTATCCGGAACGAAGAATGCAGGAAATTGGGTAGGGAACCCAGGCATACGGGGAATACAAACAGGGGAATGAAATTATAACGCAGGAAGCCGCAGAGATAGCAATATCTCCTGCGGCTTCCTGCGTTACAAAATAACATTTTACATAAATCTCTTTCCCAAAAAAGTGGAATATGCTATACTGTTACAGAAGTCTTGTCTGATGGAGGCTGAGATTTTCGAAATAGGAAGAGAGACGTTAACAGATTCATGGCAAAAGAACTGCAACAGACATTGCCGGAAGCCCGGCGAAAAAGAGTGCAGCGGTTGAAGAAGATGATCATAGGTATCGTGGCGGCGGGAATCGTGATTCCGCTCCTGTGCTGTGTGTATCTGATCTGCAGGCTGCATACGATTGACGGAACTTTGAAGACACTGGAGCAGAGACTGGATGAACTGGATATCCGGAATCAGGAGTTACAGACGCTGCTGCAGCAGTTGCAGGAGCAGAAGAGTACACCGGTACAGACACCTCAGATACAGGAGGACAGTCCCGGCGCAGAAGCTTCAGAGCCGGTGGCGGAGGAAAGCTTCGGGCAGGAAGAAATTCACAAGGTGTATCTGACGTTCGACGATGGCCCCAGTATTTATACGAATGACATCCTGGATATTTTAGACAGCTACAATGTCAAAGCCACATTTTTTGTGGTGGGAAAAGAAGGAACCAATGCAGAAGAGGCGCTGCAAAGGATCGTTGACGAAGGACATACGCTGGGAATGCATTCATACAGTCATAAATATAAGGAATTGTATGAATCAATGGACAGTTTTACACAGGATTTTGCCCGGATCAGGGACTCCATCTATCAGGCCACCGGAGTGGAGAGTGTCTGTTACCGGTTCCCGGGTGGAAGCTCCAATACGATCAGCGAGATCGATATGCATGATTTTATTGATTATCTGGACAGTCAGGGAGTGGAATACTACGACTGGAATGTGTCCTCCGGAGACGGCGGAAGCATGAAGTTATCCACGGATACATTACTGGAAAACTGTACCAAGGATATCGATACCAGAGACACGTCTATCATACTGTTGCATGATTCCGCGGAGAAGCCGACTACAGTGGAAGCTTTGCCGGATATCATAGAGAATATTCTGGCCCGGCCGGATACAGTGATCCTGCCGATTACGGAAAATACCAGGCCGATTCATCATATAGAGTAGGAATACCTGTAAGAAGAGAATGCCTGTTGCGGTTTTGATCGTTCGCAGAACGCGAAAACCGCTGATAAATAACAAGAAACAAATGGAGGTACATAATCATGGGATTTTTCTCAGACTTGAAGGAAGATCTGTCCCAGGCGGTTAATGAACTGATGCCGGAGGAAGAGCTGGATCAGGCAGCCGTGGAAGAGACGAAGGAGCAGCCGGTGGAAAATACGCAGGAGACAACGGAAGAGACTCCGATGGAGCCGCAGACGGAAGAGACACCAAATGACAATGCAGCATTGGAAGAAATGTTGAAGAACCTGGATTCTATTGAAATTCCCCAGGAAAAAGAAGAACAGCCGGAAGAGGAAACAACGGCAGAAGAATCCCGGATAGAGGAAGCTCCCATAGGAGAGGCCGTACCGGAACTGGATCTGGACAGTATACTTCAGAACGATATGACTGTGGACAGTGTTCTGAAGCAGGAGAATACAGAGAATAGCAAAGGAGCAGAGAAGAGAATGGACGCAAAAATCGCATCAGATGAAACAGCAGTTATCACCGCAGGTATGGTTATCACCGGAGATGTAAGTTCTGAAGGATCTATGGATCTGGTAGGTACGATCAACGGAAATATTGATATTCTGGGCAAACTGAATATTACCGGATATATCAATGGAAATTCCAAGGCTGCCGAGATCTTTGCAGAGGGAGCCAAGATCAACGGTGAGATCGTCAGCGAAGGTTCTGTAAAAATCGGTGCAAGTTCTGTAGTCATCGGCAACATCACTGCCATCAGCGCAGCTATTGCAGGTGCGGTAAAGGGCGATATTGATGTACAGGGACCTGTAGTGCTGGATTCTTCCGCCATCGTAATGGGCAACATCAAGTCCAAGTCCGTACAGATCAACAACGGTGCCGTAATCGAAGGTATGTGCTCTCAGTGCTATGCGGATGTCAGCCCGACTTCCTTCTTCGATGATTACAAGCCCGAGAAAAAGAAAGTAAAATAAGGAGCATATGACCATGAAGAGAATATTACTGAAGCTTAGTGGAGAAGCACTGGCAGGAGAGAAGAAGACCGGTTTTGACGAGGAGACCGTCAGAAAGGTAGCATTACAGGTAAAGGAACTGGTAGATGACGGTATTCAGGTAGGTATCGTTATCGGTGGTGGCAATTTCTGGAGAGGACGTTCCAGTGAGAACATTGACCGTACCAAGGCAGACCAGATCGGAATGCTGGCTACGATCATGAACTGTATTTATGTCTCCGAGATTTTCCGTTCCGTAGGCATGATGACCAATATCCTGACACCTTTTGAGTGCGGATCCTTTACCAAGCTGTTTTCCAAGGACAGAGCAAATAAATATTTTGCCAAAGGTATGGTAGTGTTCTTCGCAGGTGGTACGGGGCACCCTTATTTCTCCACCGATACCGGCGTTGTTCTTCGTGCCATTGAGGTAGAGGCAGATGTCATTCTGCTGGCTAAGGCAATCGACGGTGTCTACAATGCAGATCCCGCCAAAGATCCTACAGCGAAGAAATATGATGAAGTATCTATTGATGAAGTAATTGCCAAGAATCTTCAGGTAGTGGATATGACCGCTTCCATTCTGGCCAGAGACAACAAGATGCCCATGTGGGTATTCGGCCTGAATGAAGAGAACAGCATTGTGAATACCTTGAAGGGCAAGTTCAACGGAACCAAGGTAACCGTATAATTTCAGAAAATAAAAATGGAAAGGCGCAGAGCGCAGAAGAGAGGAAAACAATGGACGCAAGAGTACAGGTATATAGTGACAAGATGCAGAAGGCTTATGAGTTTCTGGAGGCAGATTTTGCTGCTATCCGTGCGGGACGTGCGAACCCTCATGTATTAGACAAACTGAGAGTTGACTACTATGGAACTCCTACCCCCATTCAGCAGGTGGGTAATGTAACCGTTCCCGAGGCACGTATCATCCAGATCGCTCCCTGGGAGAAGTCTCTGATCAAAGAGATCGAGAAAGCAATCATGACTTCCGATATCGGTATCAACCCTTCCAACGACGGCAGTGTGATCCGCCTGGTATTCCCGGAGCTTACCGAGGAACGCAGAAAAGATCTGGTAAAAGAAGTAAAGAAGAAGGGTGAGGAAGGCAAAGTAGCTATCCGTAATATCAGAAGAGACGGCAACGATGCCTTCAAGAAGCTGGCAAAGACAGAAGTATCCGAAGATGAGATCAAGGGTCTGGAAGATGATCTGCAGAAGCTTACCGACAAGTATGTAAAGGATATTGATGCTCTGATCGACAGCAAGTCCAAGGAAATCATGACGGTTTAAGAAGGTTTAAAACTATGGAAGAGAATCTGAAAATTCCGAATCATGTAGCAATTATTCTGGACGGCAACGGCCGTTGGGCCAAAGCAAAAGGAATGCCCCGCAATTACGGGCATATGCAGGGAGCCAAGACGGTGGAAGTGATCTGTGAAGAGGCGTACCGTATGGGAATCCAGTATCTGACAGTATATGCTTTTTCTACAGAGAACTGGAACCGCCCGCAGGATGAAGTGGACGCGCTGATGAAGCTGCTCCGCAATTATATGAAGACCTGTCTGAAGACAGCGGAGAAGAACCGTATGTGTGTCAGAGTCCTGGGTGACAAGACCAGACTGGATGAGGATATCCGGACGCGGATCGCGGAACTGGAAGAGGCCACAAAGAACAACGATGGCCTGCATTTCCAGATTGCCATCAATTACGGAGGCAGGGATGAGATCGTCCGTGCAGTGAAAAAACTGTCCGCAAAAGTACAGAGTGGAGAAGTGGATCCTGCAGGGATCACGGCAGATACTCTGGAAGGATACCTGGATACTGCTGGAATTCCGGATCCGGATCTGCTGATCCGAACCTGCAATGAACAGAGGATTTCCAATTTCCTGTTGTGGCAGCTGGCATATACGGAGTTTTATTTTACCCCGGTTCCCTGGCCGGATTTTACAAAAGAAGAATTGATCAAGGCTGTGGAAGCATATAATCATAGAGACAGAAGATATGGCGGCCTGAAGGAGGAATAGCTTATGTTTTGGACCCGTTTGCTCAGTGGCATCGTATTGCTTGCCATTGCACTGGCTACGTTCAGCTTCGGCAATGTATTTCTGGCAGTGCCGTTGTGGCTTATTTCTCTGATTGCATACAGAGAGCTTACCAAGGCATTAAAATGTGCAACGGATGAGAAAAAATTTAATGCACTGGAATGGATCGGTTTTGTGGGAGTGACGGCATATTATGCAACACTGTTTTTCACCAGAGACCATACATTACTGCTGATGTGTATTGTAGCACTGTTCATGGCGGAAATGTTCTGCTATGTGGCAGCCTTTCCGAAATATCAGGCAAGTCAGGTCATGGCAGCAGTGTTCTCTTTCCTGTATGCACCGGTGCTGTTGTCCTTTGTCTATCTGACCCGCGAGTGCGAGAACGGAATTTATCTGGTATGGCTGATCCTGATCAGTTCATGGGGATGCGATACCTGTGCCTATGTTGTCGGCAAACTGATCGGAAAGAAGCATATTTTCCCGGAATTAAGCCCGCATAAGTCTCTCGAGGGATGTATCGGCGGTGTCGCCGGAGCAGCCCTGATCGGTGGTTTGTATGCACATTTCTTTGTGGAAGCGGCATTCCCTGATCAGATCATCACCTGGACAATCGCATTCATCTGTGCGGCGGGCGCGGTGATGAGTATGGTCGGTGACTTGGCGGCATCTGCCATCAAGAGGAACCATAACATCAAGGATTATGGCAAACTGATCCCCGGACATGGTGGGATCATGGACCGGTTTGACAGCATGACGGTGACAGCACCGATGACGTATTTTCTTGCCATTCTGATGATTGGACTGCGTTAGTCCCAAAGGTAAGATACAAGGAGCATAAGAGTGAAAAATAAAGTAGATTTTTGGGCGCACTTATATAAGGGTTCATAAAACCCTGTTTTTACAAGTATAGAAAGCAGAAAAAATGTTAGTTATCGTTGCGTTTCACTAACTTAGAGCTGTCGTAACCAAGGCTTTCAAGGTAAGCAAACACATTGTTCTCATTCAAGACGACACTCTCTACATGATTCTGAGGGTCCATCAATTCCTCATAGTCAGTAGGGGTAAAGGGCTTCTTTTCTGAAACCATGTGGTAAATACAGACCATCATCATTCTTGCAATGGCAATGATTGCCTTTTTGTGTCCACGTCGCTTTTTGATTCGACCATATTTGATTGCAAAATAAGGCTGCTTTTTGCTCTTAATTGCAGCAAGGGCACATTGAACCATCATTGGTTTCAGGTAATCGCCTGCTTTGGCAATGCGGACAGACTTTTTCTTACCAGCGGATTCATTGTTGGCAGGAGAAAGTCCGCACCAGGAACACAGATGTTTTGCATCATCAAAAATATCCATATCAACGCCTGTTTCTGCAAGAACAATCGTGGAACTTAACTCTGTCATGCCGGGCATGGTACTGACAAACTCCACGAACTCGTAATAAGGCTTGATGCGGACATAGAGTTCCACTTCGGTCTGGGTAATCATATCATCGAGATATTCCAGATGCCCCCGGGCAAGCTCTAGTTTTTTAGCCTGATCTGTTTCAATAGTGTAGCCTTTGATGGCTTCGATGATTTCATCAGACTTGGATTTAGCCCCTTTCTTTATGAGTTTGCGGACAGCTTTTTCATCCATGGAATCGGCAGTATGCTCCAATAGATAAGAGATGATTTCAGTTGCTGTCTTGCCAAAAGGATCAGAAAGAACACTGGCAATGCCGACATTGGAAATGGTCATACAGTTCTGGATGCGATTCTTCTCGGAAGACTTCATGCAGACCAGCTTGAAACGGTATCTGGAAAGTTCCCTAAGCTGACGAAAATCTTTTGGAGGAATAAAGGAACATCTGACAAGATCAAATTTGTAGAGGTCGGCAATCCATTTAGAATCCTTTTTGTCCGTTTTCTTGCCTTTAATGGCTTTGACATACTTCGGATGTGTAAGGCAGACATCAATGTCATTTTCGAGATAATTAAAAATAGGAATCCAATACTTTCCGGTGGATTCCATACAAACATGATAGCAATTATTCTCGATAAGCCAGTTGTGAAACCTTTGAATATCTGAGTTGATGGTTGAAAAAGATTTTTGCAGATATTCGGATATGCCGTCCTTATTGGTAGTTACGATGGTTGCAACGATAACATTTTTGTGGACATCAAGTCCACAGCAGATGGAGTATTTTAACTTCATCATTAAGTATCACCACCTTAATAAAAAGGGAATAGCAACATTGACTGTCATCCTGCGACTGAATAAACATGGTTTATTACCAATGATAAGAGTCCGGGCTCAATGTCCCACTTGTTTGTGCTTGTAAGGATGACGGCACATATAACTATACGGGGTCGAAATAAATTCGCCACTTCTCCTTCCGTGCTCTGTAGTGTATTGCTATTCCTTGAAAGAATTATAAATCAAAGAGTGGAGGGGCACAACATTTTTCATAACTTGTTTGTGCCTTGAGCGAAGCGAAAGGAATGACAAAAACTATGAAAAAAATAGCAATTCTGGGGTCTACCGGCTCCATCGGAACCCAGACTCTGGAAGTCGTTCGCAATAATCCGGAATTGCAGGTGGCAGCACTGGCTGCCGGAAAAAGCGTAGAACAGATGGAACAGCAGATCAGAGAATTCCATCCTCTGATCGCAGGCATGTGGAGTGAGGAAGCGGCAGCAGACCTGCGGAGCCGTGTGGCGGATTTACCTGTGAAGGTTGTAAGTGGCATGGACGGTCTGCTTGAGATCGCAACAATGCCGCAGTCCCAGGTATTAGTGACGGCGATTGTGGGAATGATTGGTATCAGACCGACGATCGCGGCCATTGAAGCAGGGAAAGATATTGCCCTGGCTAACAAGGAGACGCTGGTAACGGCAGGGCACATCATTATGCCGTTAGCGGCGAAAATGGGTGTGAAGATCCTGCCGGTGGACAGTGAGCACAGCGCAATCTTCCAGTCACTGAACGGAGAACCGGCCGGAAGAATCGAGAAGATCCTGCTTACGGCATCCGGTGGACCGTTCCGCGGCAGGACCAGAGAGCAACTGCAAAATATTCAGGTGGAGGATGCTTTGAAGCATCCCAACTGGTCCATGGGACGGAAGATCACCATTGATTCTTCCACTCTGGTGAACAAAGGCCTGGAAGTCATGGAAGTAAAGTGGCTGTTCGGTGTTGATCTGGATCAGATCCAGGTCATTGTGCATCCCCAGAGCATTATCCATTCCGCAGTACAGTATGTGGACGGAGCGGTGATCGCACAGTTGGGAACTCCGGATATGAAACTGCCGATCCAGTATGCGCTGTTTTATCCAGATCGGCGTCCAATGCCGGGAAAACGTCTGGACTTCTATGAACTGGCACAGATCACATTTGAAAAGCCGGATATGGAGACATTCTTTGGCCTGAAGCTGGCTTATGATGCACAGCGCATCGGCGGCAGTATGCCTACGGTGTATAATGCAGCCAACGAGAAAGCAGTAGGACTGTTCTTAGACCGTAAGATCGCTTATCTTCAGATCCCGGAGCTGATTCGTGAGGCCATGGAGCAGCATAAGGTGATCGAGAATCCGAATGTGGAGGAGATCCTGGAGACAGAGGCATCTGTCTATGATTTTATTGAAAAAGTGTATTCTGAGAGGCAATAAATGGTTACTTTGATCTTGTTTGTATTGATCTTTGGGGTGGTGGTAATCTCACATGAATTCGGACATTTTCTGCTGGCGAAGGCCAATGGAATTCATGTGATAGAATTTTCCGTGGGTATGGGCCCGAATCTGTTTTCTTTCCAGAAAGGAGACACGAAATATTCCCTGAAGCTTCTTCCCATCGGCGGAGCCTGTATGTTTGAGGGGGAAGACGGTCTGAATGAGAAGGAGGACGGTGAAGATCACAGCGGATCTTTCCTGAACGCCAATGTGTGGGCGAGGATTTCCACCGTGTTGGCAGGACCGATATTTAACTTTATTCTGGGCTTTATCATTGCCTTTATTATGGTGAATCTGATTGTGATCCGTGATCCGGTAGCCACGGAGATCGTGGATGGCGGCGCCGCACAGGAAGCGGGACTGGAGGCCGGAGACAGGATACTTTCCTTAAATGGCAGTAAAATACACCTGTATGAAGAAATACAGTTATTTACTCTGACTTACCGTGGCGGAGAAGTAGCGGTGGAATATGAAAGGGATGGTGTAAAGGGAACTACAACGCTGACACCGAAGTACGATGAGAGCGAAGGCCGCTATCTGATCGGCATCAGTAATGCGGATTTCGTAGAACTGTCCGGATTGGACAGCTTCCGGTATTCCTGGTATGAGATGCGCTACTGCGTGAACATGACCTGGAAGAGTCTGGCGATGCTGGTGCAGGGGCAGGTCTCCAGGCAGGATGTGGCAGGCCCTGTAGGCATCGCGGTAAATGTTGTTGGCAAGACCTACGAAAGTACCAAGGATTACGGCTGGCAGAATGTACTGGTGAATATGTTGAACATCACCCTGATGCTTACTGTTAACCTGGGAATTCTGAATCTTCTGCCGATCCCCGCGCTGGACGGCGGCCGACTGGTATTCCTGATCTGGGAAGCCATCACACACAAGCCGGTGCCTCCCGAAAAAGAAGGCATGGTACACTTTATTGGACTGATGTTCTTCATGGTACTGATGGTGTTCCTGTTATTTAATGATCTGGTTAATATCTTCGGATAAGCCGGATAATTCAAGACGTTCAATAAGTAAGATCCGTTGACAAAGGGCATACCGCATGGTATGCTCTTTTTATATTTGTGCAAGGCACATTTCTTTGAAAAATTTCATGCCGATCGGCAAAAATTTCCTGATGTAGCAATGTAACACTGAAGTAAGAAACAGTACGGACAAAACAGAATAAAAAAGGAGGAATGCGTATGGAGCATGTGACAGCCTGTTATTGGCAAAAGGAAACACCTGCAGAGCTGTTTTTATCTTTGCAGCAACGAAAATACCGTAGGCTGGGGATTTCCGTGGTATGCGCCTGTATCTCGGACAACGGGGAACTGGTAAGAAGTCTGCAAAACAAAATGGAGGAGGAACTGGAAGAAGAGAATGTCTGGAGGCCGTTTCGGGAAGAAATATTGCAGGAGAAATGGATGGACATTATAAGGCAGCAAAAGCAGGATGACAGTTATGCGGGAATCTTATGCGTGGGGAGCAGAGTATTGTTTTTCAGTCACGGGAGAATGCGGATCTGTGGATGTTTTCAGAGATTCGGCAGGACACAATGGAGGACGATGCAGGAATCCTGCATGGCGGGAGAAGTGGAACCGGGGACGGCCATGTTGATGGCGGACAATGGGTTCCTGAATTTCTGTGAAGAGGAACTGACAGCATGTCTGCAACCGCAGATTGCAGGAAGACCGGATGTACGGGAACGCATGGAAGGCGCTGCAAGACGGCTGAAGGAACTGGGAGAAAAGGCGGAGAGACACGGAGGAACACACATGGGAGCGGTGTGGATCCTGCCGGTTATGGGAGGAAAAGGATGGAGCAGAGAATAACAGAAAATATGGGCAGATCATTAAAGGAACATGGCTATCGGGATCCGGTATTTGTGGGCAAGGGGAGTTTCGCGAAGGTTTACCGCGTCCGGGACGAAAAAAGGGACTTTCAGGCATGTAAGATATCGAAAGTTACAGAACAGTGGGAACAGGAGTGTCGTAACAGCAGAGAGATCTGTCATCCTCTGTTTCCGGCCTACAGAGAACACTGGACAGACGGGGAATGGGGGTATCTGGTCATGGAATTCTGGGATGGCTGTGACTTGCGGAAAATGCTGGACAGGAGGGGGAGACTGTCACCGGGACAGGCGGCCCGGATAGCTTTGCAGATTACAGAGGGATTGCAATATCTGCATGAACGGCCGCATCCGTTTCTCTACCGGGATCTGAAGCCGGAAAATATCCGCATCCGCGTGGATGGCAGAGCGGGGATTCTGGATCTGGGATGTCTGTGGAACCGGGAGCAGGACTGGTCGGGAGCGGGAAACCGAAGCTTCAGCGCTCCGGAGCAGTTCGTGCCGGGGGAGATTCCCGGGGAAGAGAGTGATGTCTATGCAGTGGGCAGACTGCTGGCAGTTATGTTGGGAGATGACACAGACGGCACAGTCAGACAATCTGGGGGAATAAGGAGGCGTAATGCGGAAAAACGTTGCGGACGAAAAGACCAAAGACAGGAAAAATGGCTTCGCAAAGTGATCGCCATGGCAACCTGTGAAGAGCGTAAGGATCGTATCCCGGAGATCAAAATGCTGCGTACTCTTTTGATGGTGACGGATGATTCCGGGAGGGAGAGGAAACGTGCATGTAGGGCAGCTGATTTTTACTATGTCCGGAAGTTGTACTGCCCATAGTTGTACGTTCCGTGCTCGAACACAATCAAGAAATTTTACAAAAAAGTGCTTGCTGTTTTGGAGAGAAATGAGTATACTGTAACTAAAGGTTCAAAGAAGCGTATGAGGACCGGAAGCAATTAAATTTACATAGCAAAAGGAGAAGAGTTATGCGTTTTTTTATTGACACTGCAAAAGTAGAAGACATTAAGAAAGCAAATGACATGGGGGTTATTTGCGGAGTAACTACCAATCCCTCCCTGATCGCAAAAGAGGGCAGAGATTTCGTAGAAGTGATCAAAGAGATTGCATCCATCGTGGACGGACCTATCAGCGGTGAGGTAAAGGCTACCACCGTAGATGCAGAGGGTATGATCAAAGAAGGAAGAGAGATTGCAGCGATCCATCCGAATATGGTCGTTAAGATCCCTATGACTGTAGAAGGTTTAAAAGCATGTAAGGTATTAAGCTCTGAGGGAATCAAGACCAATGTGACCCTGATCTTCTCTGCGAACCAGGCTCTGTTGGCTGCCCGCGCAGGTGCTACCTATGTATCTCCTTTCCTGGGCAGACTGGATGATATCAGCACCAGAGGTGTAGATCTGATCCGTGATATCGCTGATATTTTCGCAGTGACCGATCTGGATACCCAGATCATCGCAGCAAGCGTGCGTAATCCCATCCATGTAACCGATTGTGCACTGGCAGGTGCGGATATTGCTACCGTTCCTTACTCCGTTATCGAGCAGATGGTAAAGCATCCTCTGACTGATGCCGGTATCGCCAAGTTCCAGGCAGATTATAAGGCAGTCTTTGGTGAATAGTCTGTCAATGCATAGGCGGGACGACTGCTTGCAGTCAGGAACGCCTATGCATTAGACGGACAAACAGACATGAGCAAGTAGGGCGACAGCCCGGAATGCGAATGGCTGTAGCGGTTCGAGAGTGCGAAGCACGGAGAAGCGCGTGATTCACCAAAGAAGACGCACCGTGAGCAAGTAGGGCGACAGCCCGGAATGCGAATGGCTGTAGCGGTTCGAGAGTGCGAAGCACGGAGAAGCGCGTGATTCACCAAAGAAGACGCACCGTGAGCAAGTAGGGCGACAGCCCGGAATGCGAATGGCTGTAGCGGTTCGAGAGTGCGAAGCACGGAGAAGCGCGTGATTCACCAAAGAAGACGCACCGTGAGCAAGTAGGGCGACAGCCCGGAATGCGAATGGCTGTAGCGGTTCGAGAGTGCGAAGCACGGAGAAGCGCGTGATTCACCAAAGAAGACGCACCGTGAGCAAGTAGGGCGACAGCCCGGAATGCGAATGGCTGTAGCGGTTCGAGAGTGCGAAGCACGGAGAAGCGCGTGATTCACCAAAGATACTGACACAGTAAGAAGCTGTACAGAGAATATCTCTGTACAGCTTCTTTTGGGTTCTGTCGATTCCGGCAGAGCTTATTTCATCTGCTCTTCCTGCTTCTTGATCATACGACGGACCATCTCACCGCCGATGCTTCCTGCTTCCTTAGAAGTAAGGTCGCCGTTGTAACCCTCTTTCAGGTTAACACCCAGCTCAGATGCTACCTCAGTCTTGAAACGGTCCATTGCAGCCTTTGCTTCGGGAACTTCTACTCTATTGGTTTTACTTGCCATTTCGTTCACCTCCGTTTGGATTTGGGTTTTCTTGTTTCAGATAAGCGCTTTTTGTGATCACTTATCTTGGTATTAGTATGAGCATCGGCTTTTTTTTCATGCTGGTAAGTTTTTCATTTTTATGTTACACTCAAACAGCAACGAAGGATACGGAGACCGGAAAGCGTGACCAACGATCCACTGACCGGAATCCCACAGAAGTGACTGACCTTTGAAGCTACATCGTAACTGCGGAAGCTGAGAAGAGAAGGTGTTTTTTTGTTGTCAAAATGTAACTATTCAGAACCCCTTCGAATAAGAAGGCTGATACTTCATGCTTGCATGCAAGTAGCAGTTTTCTTATTCGCAAGGTGGCTTGAATAGAGTCACTGCCCCGTACATGAGCAAAATTAGCTGCCTTGCAGCGAGAAAGCACGATTTATCGTGCGGTTTTGCGAATGCTGGGGTGGGCTGAATAGTTACATTGTAACTATTTTATGATGCCAGGGTCAAAAGGTCTAAGCCCACATGAGCTTGCTCATAGGTGGGTGAAAGACCTTAGGACCCGCCCCGATATGAGCATAAAAGTGGGATGATAATCCCACGATATGCGAATATTGGGTAGGGTGCTATGTGCCAGTGGCACATGTCTAGCACGGACCGAAGCGGAGCGGAGACGTGGGAGTGCGTAGCACGGAACAATCCGTAGGCATCAAAGTCGGGGGCTTTTGACCCCGACATCATTTTATGACAGAAAGGCGAAAAAACAATGAAAAAGAAAACAAAAATCACAAAAACTCTGGCACTTGCACTGACTCTTGGACTGTTGTGCAGCGGTCTTGCCGGATGCGGACAGGCACAGAGTGTGGAAACAGTGTCGGAAGATCTGGCAGCGGAGAGCGTACAGCCCACTGAAACGGTGGAGAGTACGGAAACCGTTGCGGAAGGCACAGAAGCCACAGCAGAAAATACGGAGACCGCGGATGGCACGCTGGTACGTGTGGCATCCTTAAAGGGACCGACCTCATTAGGACTTTTATTTTTAATGAATAAAGCAGACAAGGGTGAGACTGCCAATACCTATGAATTCCAGATGGCTACTGGTGCAGATGAGATCCTGCCGCTGATGGTAAAGGGAGATCTGGACATTGCACTGGTACCCGCCAATGTGGCAAGCGTTCTCTATCATAAGACACAGGGCGGTGTGGAAGTCATTGATATCAATACTCTGGGTGTACTTTATATGGTATCCGGAGAAGACGGTCTGACAAACTTTACCGATCTAAAGGGTAAGACCATTTATCTGACTGGAAAAGGAACCACACCGGACTATGTATTGCAGTACCTGCTGACAGCAAATGGTATGTCTGCGGATGACGTGATACTGGAGTATAAATCCGAAGCAACAGAGGTGGCATCTGTACTGGCAGAAGATCCAACAGCCATCGGCCTGTTGCCTCAGCCTTTTGTTACCGCAGCCTGCATGCAGAATGATGCACTGAAGGTGATCTTCGACTTAAACGAAGAGTGGAATAAGGTACAGGGAGAGGACGGCGGCAGCATGGTCACCGGTGTAACAGTGGTTCGCAAGGAATTCCTCGAGGAGAACGAAGAAGCAGTGAAATCCTTTATGGAAGATCATAAGGCAAGTGCGGAAGACATCAATGCAGACCCTGCCACCGGTGCTGCACTGGCAGTGGAAGCCCAGATCGTAGCCAAAGAGCCCATTGCTCAGAAAGCAATTCCGAACTGCAACATTACCTATATTGACAAAGCTGAAATGAAGCAGGCACTTTCCGGATACCTTGACGTACTGTTTCACCAGGATTCCCTGTCCATAGGTGGCGGACTTCCGGAATCCGATTTCTATTATGATGCAGAATAAGGGTAAAATATACGTTAAAAAATTTATAATACTGTTGTTCTGGCTGGGAGTATGGCAGATTCTGGCAATGTGTGTGGACAATTTCCTGCTGGTGGTGACACCTTTGCAGGCATTGCGGGCACTGCTTACTCTGGCCGGGCAGGTGGAGTTCTGGCGGAGTGCCTTTGATTCGCTGTGGCGGATCGCCTTCGGCTTTTTGCTGGGGGCGGTATTGGCACTTCTTCTGGCGGCCATCAGCTACCGTTATCCGCTGGCGGAAGAAGTCCTGCGTCCTTTCATGGTATTCTGCAAGGCAGTACCGGTAGCGGTATTTGCAGTGCTTTTGCTGATCTGGTGGGGTTCTTCCATGCTGGCGGTGGCTATCTGTTTTCTGGTAGTATTTCCGAATATTTACCTGAATACGCTGGAAGGACTAAAGAGCGCGGACAGAGGGCTGTTAGAGATGGCGGAGGTATTCCGCCTTCCCCTTGGTACTCAGTTCTTCTACATTTACCGTCCGGCATTAAAGCCTTTTTTGCTCAGCGCGTTTCAGCTATCTCTGGGAATGTGCTGGAAGTCCGGAGTGGCGGCGGAAGTGATTGGCACTCCCAGTCATTCCATCGGTGGAGCACTGTATCTGGCGAAGATTTATCTGGATACGGCGGATCTGTTTGCCTGGACAGCGGTGATCGTAGTACTCAGTGTATTTTTTGAAAAAATAATATTCTACGGGATTGAAGTCTTTTTCCGGTGGGAGCCTGCCTGTAAGGATCCCTCCATGCCACAGAAAATCGCTGGTAGAGAACAGCGCACCCTGTGTGTAAGGAATCTTGGAAAAAGTTTTCACAATCAATGGATCTTCCGACATGTGGATCACGAATTTCACAGCGGGGAACCGTATGTACTGGATAACCCTTCCGGCAGTGGCAAGACCACTTTTTTCCGGTGTCTGTGCGGACTGGAGCGGCCGGAGGAGGGAGAAGTGTCGGAAATGGATGCTTTTGCCATGCAATTCCAGGAGGATCGTTTGTGTGAAGACTGTAGTGCCGTGAAGAATCTGGAAATGATCCTGGGAGATGCTTCACAGGCGAGAACGGCATTGACGCAGTTGTTGCCGGAAGAAGCGTTGGATCAGCCCTGCCACGAACTATCGGGAGGCATGAAACGGAGAGTGTCTCTGGTACGGGCCATGGAGGCGGGAGCGCAGTGTGTTCTGCTGGATGAGCCTTTTACCGGACTGGATGAAGAAAACCGCAAAAAGGCCGAAGACTATATCCGGAGGAAGACGAGAGGCCGGATCGTGATGATAGCTACTCATATCAGAACCGGAGAAGAATTTTCGGAAATGACGCAGATGCAGATATAGAAACCACAGGAGGAAGACCGATATGGAAAAAGGTACGGAAAATACAAGAGTGACCCTGATCGGCATTATTGTGGAGGATCCGGAGGCGGCGATAAGGATCAACGGACTTTTACACGAATATGGGGAATATATCATCGGCAGAATGGGGATACCTTATCATGAAAAGCAGATGAACATCATCAGTGTGGTCATGGATGCCCCCCAGGAAAAAGTCAGTGCCCTGTCGGGGAAGCTGGGAATGATCCCCGGAGTCAGCACGAAGTGCCTGTATGCCCCGGACGCGCAAAAAGCCCCAAAATAAAAAGGTTGTCAATTCCTCCAACTTATGCTATAATTGCAAAATGACTGCGACTGGATACAGACCCGCAAGGGTATAAAGGAGGAAATGTTATAATGAGTTTACAGGTTGAAAAGTTAGAGAAAAACATGGCCAAGCTGACCATCGAAGTATCTGCTGAAGAACTGGAGAAGGCAATTGAAGGTGCTTACCAGAAGAATAAGAACAAGATCAGCATTCCCGGTTTCCGTAAGGGCAAAGCTCCCCGTAAGATGATCGAGCAGATGTACGGCAAGTCCGTATTCTATGAGGATGCAGCAAACGCACTGATTCCCGATGCTTACGATAAGGCTCTGGAAGAGTGTGAGGAGCAGATCGTATCTTCTCCGAAGATCGATGTGACCCAGTTAGAGGCCGGCAAGCCTTTCATCTTTACCGCAGAGGTTGCTCTGAAGCCTGAAGTTACTCTTGGCAAATACAAGGGTGTGAAGGTTGACAAGATCGACGTTAAGGTAAGCGATGAGGATATCGACGCTGAGATCAACAGAGAGCGTGAGAGCAATGCCAGAACCATCAGCGTGGAAGACCGTGCTGTTAAGGACGGCGATATGACCGTTATCGATTTCGAAGGTTTTGTAGACGGTGTTGCATTTGAGGGCGGCAAGGGTGAGAACTATCCCCTGACCATCGGTTCCGGTTCCTTCATTCCCGGTTTTGAAGAGGCACTGGTTGGTGCTGAACTGAACAAGGAGACCGAAGTAAACGTAACCTTCCCTGAGGATTATCATGCAACCGAGCTGGCAGGCAAGCCTGCAGTATTCAAGTGCACCGTTAAGGAGATCAAGGAGAAGCAGCTTCCTGATCTGGATGACGAGTTCGCAAGCGAGGTATCAGATTTCGATACTATGGCTGAGTATAGAGAAGATGTACAGAAGAAGCTGACTTCCAAGAAGGAAGAGGAAGCTAAGATTGCCAAGGAAGAGGCAGTTCTGGATGCAGTGATCGCAGACGCTCAGATGGAGATCCCCGATGCTATGTTAGAGACCCAGCAGAGACAGCTGTTAGAGAACTTTGCACAGAGAATCCAGGCACAGGGAATCACTCTGGAGCAGTACATGCAGTTCACCGGTCTGACCGCTCAGACCATGATGGAGCAGCTGAAGCCCGAAGCACTGAAGAGAATCCAGTCCCGTCTGGTTCTGGAAGCTGTAGCAGCTGCTGAGAAGATGGAAGCTACCGAGGAAGACTTCGAAGCTGAAGTTAAGAGCATGGCAGAAGCTTACCAGATGGAAGCTGACAAGGTAAAAGAGCTTCTGGGTGAGCAGGGCGCTAAGCAGGTGAAGGAAGATATCTGCGTAAGAAAGGCAGCTGATTTCATCGTAGACAACGCTAAGGAAGCAAAGGCTGCAGCCAAGAAGACCACCAAGAAGGAAAAGGCAGCAGAAGAGAAGCCTGAAGAAGCATAATTTATGCTTTAAGATACGATAGGAAGAGAAAGCGGATTCCCACGTCCGCAGGGAGGTGGGGATACGCTTTCTTTTAAATTTTTATTAAATCTTTGGAATCTCGTTGAAAAAGCCTGCTAAGTAGGATACGATAGTAATATTAATCAGAAGTAATGGAGGTTTTAGAATATGAGTTTAGTACCTTACGTCATTGAACAGACCAGCAAAGGTGAGCGGTCTTATGATATTTATTCCAGACTGTTGAAGGACAGAATCATTTTTCTGGGAGAGGAAGTCAATGAGACTTCTGCCAGCATCATTGTAGCACAGCTGCTGTTCCTGGAAGCAGAGGATCCGGATAAGGATATCCATTTGTATATCAACAGCCCGGGCGGAAGCGTTACTGCAGGTATGGCAATTTATGATACCATGAAATATATCAAGTGCGATGTGTCCACCGTATGTATTGGTATGGCAGCCAGCATGGGAGCTTTCCTTTTAGCAGGCGGTGCCAAGGGCAAGCGTTTTGCACTGCCCAATGCAGAAATTATGATTCATCAGCCACTGGGTGGAACACAGGGTCAGGCTACCGAGATTGAGATCGCAGCAAAGCATATTCTCCGTACCAAGGAGAAGTTGAACCGTATGCTGGCTGAGAACACCGGCAAGGATTATGAGACCATCTGCGCAGACACCGAGAGAGATAACTGGAAAAGCGCTGAGGAAGCTTGTGAGTATGGTCTGATCGATAAGGTGATCACCTTCCACGAGGCATAAAACAACAGGAGTATAATAATGGCAGGAAAAAATTCCGGAAATGACATCAGATGTTCATTTTGTAACAAGACCCAGAGTCAGGTCCGCAAGCTGATCGCGGGACCTGCCGGGGTATATATCTGTGATGAGTGCGTAGACATCTGCGCAGACATCCTGGAGGAAGAACTGGAAGATGAAGAAGTGGAAGAGACTGCGAGTCCCGACATTAACCTTCTGAAACCCAAGGAGATCAAGAACTTCCTGGATGAATACGTCATCGGACAGGAGGAGGCCAAAAAAGTCCTCTCCGTTGCGGTGTACAATCATTACAAAAGAGTAACGGCTCCCAAGGATCTGAATGATGTGGAGCTGCAAAAGAGTAATATTATCATGGTAGGCCCTACCGGTTCCGGTAAGACTTACCTGGCCCAGACACTGGCCAAGATCATCAATGTACCGTTTGCCATAGCGGATGCCACCACACTGACCGAAGCGGGTTATGTAGGTGAGGATGTGGAGAACATCCTGTTAAAGCTGATCCAGGCGGCAGATTATGATGTAGAGCGTGCACAGTACGGTATCGTATATATTGACGAGATCGATAAGATCACGAAAAAGAGCGAGAATGTATCCATTACCCGTGATGTATCCGGAGAAGGTGTACAGCAGGCTCTGTTAAAAATCATCGAGGGTACTGTGGCAAGCGTACCTCCCCAGGGAGGCAGAAAGCATCCTCATCAGGAGCTGATTCAGATCGATACCACCAACATTCTGTTTATCTGCGGAGGTGCTTTCGATGGACTGGAGAAGATCGTAGAGTCCAGACTGGATCGTAAGGCCATCGGTTTCAATACGGAGCTGGGCAGAAGAGAGGATAAGGATATCAGCGAACTGCTGCAGGAAGTAACTCCTCATGATCTGGTGAAGTTCGGTCTGATTCCCGAGTTCGTAGGACGTGTGCCTATCTGTGTCTCCTTAAGAGGACTGGACAGAGAAGCACTGATCCGTATTCTTCAAGAGCCGAAGAACGCTCTGGTAAAACAGTACCAGAAGCTGTTCCAGATGGATAACGTAGAATTGAGCTTTGAGCAGGATGCCATAGAGGCTATTGCTGACAAGGCACTGGAACGCAAGACCGGAGCCAGAGGCTTACGCTCCATTATGGAATCCGTAATGATGGATACCATGTATGAGATTCCTTCGGATGACACCATCGAAGAATGTGTTGTCACCAAGGCGGCAGTGGATGGAGAGAGCGAGCCCCTCACCATACATGATGAATCTCTGAAAAAGGCAAAATAATCCGGGCGCTGCCTTGTGGTCACACAGGGCAGCGTTTTGTGCAAAAAGTACAAACCTAAGATGCGCAAAAGCAGCGCAGAAATGGAGTTTTTATGATCATAAAGAATGTAAGTCTGGAAACGGTCTGTGGTATTACCAGCAAGCTTCCGGAGAATATACATCCCGAAGTGGCATTCGCCGGGAAAAGTAATGTCGGCAAATCCTCTCTGATCAACGGATTGATGAACCGTAAGTCTCTGGCCAGGACCAGTTCCCAACCGGGCAAGACACAGACCATCAATTATTACAACATTAACGATGAAATCTACTTTGTAGATCTGCCTGGCTACGGCTATGCACAGGCCAATGAGCATGTGAAAGCCCAGTGGGGTAAGATGATCGAAGATTATCTGCATAAATCCAAACAGCTGAAGCTGGTATTTCTGCTGATCGATATCCGGCATGCTCCCTCAGAGAACGACCGGATCATGTATGACTGGATCCGTCGCAATGGCTACGATCCCATCATCATTGCCACCAAGCTGGACAAGATCAACCGCAGTCAGATACAGAAGCAGGTGAAGCTGATCCGCACCACCCTGCAGGCCGGAGCGGATACACAGATCATCCCTTACTCTGCACAGACCAAGCAGGGAAGAGAAGAAATCTATGAGATCCTGGACGGAGTGCTGGCAGCAGAGGCTCCTGCACAGGAATAGACAGCAGGAAGGATGAATAGGTGTAAAAGCAGAATGCGTGAAAGAGTGAGAGTATATGAAAAAATATTGTAAAGCCTTAGTGAATCTGGGTGTGGCATTTATTATATTGCTGTTGATCGTTTTCCTGGTGCCGAAGCTGTTAGTATTTTTCGCACCGTTTGTGGCAGGCTGGATCATTGCGTTGATCGCCAGTCCCCTGGTGAGGTTTTTTGAGGAAAAGGTAAAGATCAAGCGAAAAGCGGGAAGTGCATTTGTCATCGTGGCGGTCATCGCGCTGGTGATATTGATCATTTATCTGGTAGGGGCGAAGTTAACCGATGAGATCATGGGATTGATCGGTGCACTGCCGGACATCTGGGACAGTGCGGAGAATGATTTTGCCGATATCGGACAGAACCTGAGTGTTATCTATAACCGTTTTCCCGCGGATGTACAGCAAAGCATCATGGATGTCATCAATCAGATCGGAAGCTATGTGGGAGATCTTCTGGGTAAGATCGGCACCCCTACGATCAATGCCGTGGGCAATTTCGCCAAGCAGGTTCCTTCGATCCTGATCGGACTGATCATGGCACTGCTTTCTTCCTATTTCTTTGTGGCTGAGAGAGACCAGCTGGCAGTCTGGTTCCGTAAGCATACACCGGCGGAAGTACTGTCTTGGTATTATATGCTGAAGCGTGGACTGGTCAAAGCAGTAGGCGGATATCTTAAGGCACAGCTTAAGATTGAAGTGTGGATGTATCTACTATTAGTCATCGGATTTGCTGTTCTGCAGGTAGACTATGCGTTGCTGATCGCACTGGGAATCGCATTTTTGGATTTCCTGCCTTTCTTTGGAACCGGAACCGTCATGGTCCCCTGGGCAATTATCAAGATCTTAAGCTCTGATTATAAAATGGCTATAGGGCTGCTGATCATCTGGGGCATCGGACAGTTGGCACGTCAGCTGATCCAGCCGAAGATCGTGGGAGATTCTGTGGGAATGCCGCCTCTGCCGACCCTGTTTCTTCTGTACATAGGATATAAGCTGGGCGGTGTCGTAGGAATGATCGTGGCAGTGCCCATTGGTCTGATCGCTCTGACCATGTATCAGGAGGGCGCTTTACAGACGACCAAGGACAGTGTGAAGATCCTGACAGCCGGAATCAATCATTTCCGCAGACTGAAGCCAGAGGATATGGACGAAGTGCGGCAGATGCAGGAGAGAGACCAGAGGCTGAGCGAGGAACTGGCCAGACAGGCAGCAGAGGAAGAGGCTCAAAAAGAAGCCCAAAAAGAAGCTCGAAAAGAAGCTTTTGCGAAAAAACAGAAAGAAAAGAAATCATGAGAAATATCAGACTGCGACTGCAATATGAAGGAACCAGATATCAGGGGTGGCAGAAACAGACATCCACAGACAATACGATTCAGGGAAAAATGGAAGTTCTTTTGACGAAAATGTGCGGGGAGCCTGTGGAGATCGCAGCCAGCGGCAGAACGGATGCAGGAGTGCATGCGTTGGGACAGGTGGCGAATTTCCATACGGAATCTGACATGAGTACAGAAGAGATCATGGCCTATTGTAACCGGTATCTGCCAGAGGACATTGCCGTGGTGGATGTGTCGGAGGCGGCACCCAGATTCCACAGCAGACTAAATGCCACCGGGAAAAGATACCGCTACCGCATCATCAACAGTCAGATCCCGGATGTGTTCTGGAGACGCTATGCGACAGAGGAACCGGAAGCATTAGATTTGGATGCTATGCGAAAGGCGGCGGAGCTATTGCTTGGAGAACACGATTTCAAGGCATTTACCTCTGCGAAGAAAAGTAAGAAATCCACCGTCCGCCGGATCGATGAGATCCGGATCGAGCGGATAGAGAACCGTGTGGAGTTTGTATTTACCGGAAATGGATTTTTGCATCACATGATCCGTATTCTCATGGGAACCCTCCTCGAGGTCGGAAAGGGAATCCGGACACCGGAGAGTGTGACGGATGTACTGGAGTCCGGAGACAGAGCGAAGGCGGGAGCGTTAGTACCTGCCAAAGGACTGGTACTGGAAGAAGTTTTTTACACCTGAAAAATAAAAATACTGCAACTTTTTGCCCTACAATTGCGTCTATGTAGTTGTAGGGTTTCGTTTTACCATGAAATCGTAAATATGCTGCGTGAGTGCTTGCACGCAAAGCAGTGTATTTACGATTCCATGAGCGAAGCGTCTTATTCATGAAATAAAAGATGAGCCGCGGTAGCGGCGTCGGCTGCGAAGCAGACGCTTTTATGAATGGATAAGAGCAAAACGAAATGTTTATAGAATTTTAATAATTATGTTGCAGAAAATATGCATTGACAGGATACGATAAACGTAGATAAGGCGGAGGGGTCTTTTCCGATACGAAAGGTGTAAGGTGTGGAGCATGGAAAAAAGGGTTGCAGTATACAATAATAATACGGGTGTGATAGAGACAATGAGTTCCCTTCTCGCAGGAGAAGGCTTAAAAATGGTGGCAGTGACGGGGAGAGCACAGTTACAAGAATTACTGCGTGCACAGGAGATCCAGCTTCTGCTGCTGGATGTGGAACTGGATGGCAGAGGCTGGGGAGAAGGCATTGAGATGATCCATGACATCCGTAATATGACTACGATCCCCATTATTATCATTTCCGCACAGGATGCGGAGACCGCCAAGATCATGGCACTGAATGCCGGGGCAGATGATTATGTGACGGTGGGATATAATCCGCTGGAGCTGTTAGCCAGAGTGAAATCCCAGCTTCGCAGATATACACAGCTGGTCAATCTGTGCGAAAGTATTGATAGTATTTACCGCGTGGATGGACTGGAGATCAACGACAGGAACCGCACAGTGACGGTAGAGGGACGGGAAGTGAAGATGACTCCCATCGAGTATAAGATTTTAAGGCTCCTAGTGCAGGAGCGCGGCAAGGTACTGTCCATCAGCCAGATCTACGAATCCATCTGGCATATGCAGGCTATCGGAGCGGATAATACTATTGCGGTGCATATCCGCCACATCCGTGAGAAGATCGAGAGCAATCCCAAGGAGCCCAGATACCTGAAGGTGGTATGGGGAACCGGATATAAGGTAGGATGAAAAAAGATTGTTAATAAGTGTGTCCTCTGCGTCAGCAGGGGACATTTTTGTAGGAGTCTGACAAATGGGTTGCTTGACAAAGCAGAACAAATACATTATTGTACTAATTAAATAATACAAAAACCGAGGATGGAATATAAGGATGCAGACAGAAGTAATATCGGAAGGGAAAATACAGGAAAAACGTGGAATCAGCAGTGCAGTGCTGAAAAATATCGCGGTAGTGACTATGTTGATCGATCACATCGGGGCTGTGATCGTGACAAGGCTGTTGATCCGGAACGGGCTGTATGAAGCTATGACGAATCAGGAGGCCTATACTGCCTGGATGGGGCAGAACGGCCGAATGTACGGCATCTACATGGCAATGCGTATCATCGGCAGATTTGCGTTCCCCATTTACTGTTTTTTACTGGTAGAGGGATTTCAAAAGACCCACAATGTGAAAAAGTATCTGGGCAGGATGTTTTTATTTGCACTGATTTCGGAGGTACCCTTTGATCTGGCATTCAGCGGCAAGGCATGCTATCCGGCATATCAAAATGTATTTTTTACATTGTTATTGGGGCTGCTGGTGATCGCGGGACTTCATCTGGTGGAACAGCATTTTGTGGGTACAACGGTTGGAAAAACGATTCTGCGCGTGGGACTGAATGCCGTTATTATTCTGACAGGATGTGTACTGGGCTTGGTTCTTAAGACGGATTATGATTTTAAGGGGATTTTGGCAATCACTGTACTTTATCTGTTCCGTAACCGAAAGAAAGCACAGATGTGGGCCGGTGTCATCATTTTTTTATTGATGGACAGCCTGGAGATGTTTGCAGCACTTTCCTTTATTCTGATCTGGTTCTACAACGGAACGAGAGGGCGGCAGAATAAATATTTCTTTTACTTATTCTATCCTGCGCATCTGCTGCTCTTGTGGCTGGTATGTGTGGCAATGGGAATTGCGGGAATTCCTGCAATCTGACGAACCGCAGGATGCTCTGTAAATAGTAAAGTGGAAGACGGGGAAGACAGTGACATGGAGGATATGGCGTATATGGAAGAGAAAAAATGGGAGACAGGGGACAGCGAAGAGTTGATCCGTGTACAGGAGATCAGCAAGACATTTCATCTGTCTGCAAAACAACGAAAAATGGAGCACAGTGCATCGAAGACCAAAACAGCGGTGGATCAAGTGAGTTTTTGCGTAAAAAGGGGGGAAGTGTTCGGGCTTTTGGGACCCAACGGTGCCGGTAAGACCACAACGCTTCGGATGCTGGCAACGCTGATCCGGCCGGACAGCGGGGATGCGGTGTTATCCGGCAGCAGCGTAATGACACAGCCGGAGGAGGTACGGCGTAAGATCGGCTTCCTTACCAGTGAACTAAAGCTGGAGGATTTTTTTACCCCGGATTATCTGTATGACTTTTTCTCGGAATTGTACGGTATTCCGACAGACAGACGGGATGCCAGAAAACGCATGCTGTTTGCACGGTTTGGCATTCAGGAGTTTGCACAGGTGAAAGTCCGGGATCTGTCCACAGGAATGAAGCAGAAGGTATCCCTGGTGATCTCACTGGTGCAGGATCCGGAGATCATAATTTTTGATGAACCCACCAACGGGTTAGATATTCTGACAGCGAAAGTGGTGACGGATTTTCTGCTAGACCTGAAGGAGCAGGGGAAGACCATTATCGTATCAACGCACATTTTCAGTCTGGTAGAGAAGATCTGCGACCGGGTGGGGATTATTATTAATGGGCAGATGACGGTTTGTGAAAATCTGCAGACACTCTGTGGAGAGAAGAGTCTGGAGGATCGTTTTTTTGAGATCTATGAAGCGGTAAGTGGGGAGGAAACGGACCATGACAAATAATACGATCACAGTAATGAAAAAAGAGCTGGCCAGATTTTTCGGAGACAGAAGACTGGTGATCACCACACTGCTGCTTCCCGGAATTATGATTTATGTGGTGTACAGCTTTTTGGGCAGTGTCATGATGAAGACCATGCTTCCGGAAGATACTTATGTGGCGAAGGCTTATGTGGTGGACATGCCGGATTCCGTAAGAGAAGAGATGCGGGAACTGCGGGTGGACTGGCAGCAGGCGGACAGAGAGCAGCTGACGGAGATACGTCAGGAGATCCAGGAGAAACAGGTGGATGGTCTGGTGGTATTTCCGGCGGATTTTGATACAGTGGTGGAAAACTACCAGGTCAGTAGTGGGGAATCTGCGCCCAATGTAGAAATTTATTACAATTCCGCGGAACCGGAATCCGCTCATTTTTACAATGAGGTATCGGAGGTGCTGGAGCAGTATGAGACTTCCTTAGCTAATAAACTGGATATCAATGCCGGAGATTCGGTATACTATGACTGTGCCACCAGCAAAGATACTACGGGGCAGATGTTTTCCATGATGATGCCGTTGTTGCTTATGATGTTTTTGTACAGTGGATGTATGTCTGTGGCACCGGAGTCCATTGCTGGGGAAAAGGAGCGGGGTACCATAGCGACATTACTGGTGACACCCATGAAGAGAAGTTCCCTGGCTCTGGGAAAAGTGTTTTCCTTAAGTATCATAGCGCTTCTGGCAGGCTGTTCCAGTTTTATCGGAACTTTTGCGGCATTGCCGAAAATGATGGGCGGAGAACTGACCGGCGTGGATTCCTCGGTGTACGTACCTATGGATTATGCGATGCTGCTTCTGATCATTCTGTCAACGGTAATGGTGCTGGTATCCATGATCGCACTGGTCTCCGCTTTTGCCAAAAGTGTGAAAGAGGCAGCTACAACAGTGTCTCCGTTTACCATTGTGGTGACATTTATCGGATTGAGCCCCATGCTCAGTCAGGGAAAGGAGATCCCGCTATACCGATATCTGATCCCGGTATACAACAGTGTGCAGTGTATGAACGGCATTTTTTCCTTTAGTTATCAGCCGGTGGAAATTATCGTGACGGTAATCGTAAATCTGTGCGCGGCGGGAGTGCTGGTATTCGGACTGACGAGGGCATTCCAGAGCGAGAAAATTATATATTCATGATGACAATGCAGCAAATGCGTAATATAATGTACGTGTTTGCTGTTTTTTTGCAGATAAGTACATTTTATGTTCGAAAGTCCGGATATTTTTTGAACCATGAGAAAAATGAGGAGCATAACCATACGAATGACACGACAGAAATTAAAACGTTTTCATGTGAAGAGAATATACTCTACATTGCTGCTTTCTTATGGTGCGCTGTTGGCTGCACCGTTTATAGCAGTATTTTTGCTACTTTCATTTTGGAAAAATAGTACAGAGAACTATTACAGTGAAATTATGAAAAATGACTTAACGGAAGGCCGCATGGCATTTGAAAAGCAACTGGATATTATGTGTGCAGGAGCTTTTTCTGTATCAAACGACAGTGATTTAAAGTGGGTCTATTTTCTGGACGGATTGAAGGATGGGGACAATAATATCGCAGCATTAATCAGATGCAATGACATGCTTCGCCAGACCTTTGCGGATTCAGAGCACTATCAGAATTACAGTGTGATTATGAAAAATGAATTGATATTTCGAAAAAGCGGAATGGTAGTCGGGGATAAGTTTTTCTATGACAATTATTGTACCTATCAAAATACGGATTTCGAGACCTGGAGAAAACAGAGTTTTGAGGCGGATACATGGCAGTTGTTTCCTCTGGAAGAGATAGATACAGGGGAAGAAACTTTGCAGGCAATGACATTTTCCTACCCTGTGCGGAATTATATTCAACAGGAGCAGGAAGCAAATGCTGTAGTACAAT
This sequence comes from Waltera sp., assembly GCF_046969025.1. NCBI lineage: Bacteria > Bacillati > Bacillota > Clostridia > Lachnospirales > Lachnospiraceae > Waltera > Waltera sp. The sequence continues at coordinate 43,941 of NZ_JBKVQF010000021.1, forward strand.
TTTTGCTTTCAAAAGAAAATCTGGAGCAAATGTTTGGACAACTGTTGAGCCGCCAGGGAGGAATTCTGATTTATGATGCAGAGGACAGACTGCTTGCAAGTCTGGGGAAAATCAATGCGGATGGTGATGATCCGGAGAACACGGATCTGTTTCTAAGTGAAGCAACAGGGGAAGATATCCGGCAGATAAAATGGAATGGAACAGATTGTCTGGTGGTAAATCAGACATCGGAAGAAAATGGAATGCATTTTGCGGCCGTTCTTCCGATGGCGGTAGTAATGCAGGATTTTCAAAGAATTCGTAGAGCAGCATGGTTGATTCTTTTCACAGGGGCAGTACTGGAAATTGGCCTTGGGTGTTGTTTTGCATTAAGGTACAGCAAACCGATTCATAACCTGATTGACAATATGCAGGGATTTTTTATGCTGGAAGACAGAGAAATTCATAAAACGGAAAATATTTCAGAGTATGAATATCTGGAGAAGGGAGTTCATGCCCTGTTGGATGATTATCAGTCTTTGAATGCGATGCTACAGGAAAAGACCGTGAAAGAGAGAAGAAATTTTCTGACATTACTAATGAACGGAGAATTTGACACAGAACTTAATATTATAGAGGAAGCTGCCCATGCCGGAATCCGGTTAGTGCAGAAGGATTACTATGTACTGGTGTTTGGCAGTGAGGAGGGAGAAAAACTGTTGTCAGCGGCAAAAAAATGTGCGGAGACGGAAACAGAACAGATATGGTATCCGGTAGATCCGACCCATGTAGCATTGCTGCAATATTGTACAGAGGAAAATCCTATGGAACCTCTGCTTGTAGGAGAGCAGACAGCAGAGAAACTGAAACAGCTTGGAGCGGAGGAGGTTTATGTCGGAATCGGCAGCTGTTATACAGAAAAGCGAGAAATTGTATTTTCTTATCAACAGGCGTTATATTGCTCTGATAAGGGAAAAATAGAAAAACAGAATGTAGTGGAATACAGCAGAGAGCTGTGGAAAAGGAATATGCCTTGGTATCCGCTGGAAATGGAAGAAAAATTACAGGTTGCTACAAAAAACGGTAATTCAGAGCAGGTAAAAGAAATTTTTATAAAAATAAGAGAAGAAAATCTGGGAAAAATACATCTGTCGGCTAATGGAGGGAAAGTCGTTATATCGGGAATCACCTCTACTTTGATAAGAATGTGTAATAATATGGCAGAAAGTATGGAAACGGAGCAGCTGCTGGAAAAAGTACAGACGGAACAGTCGTTTCCCAAAGCATTGGAAGTATTGGAAACACAGTTCCTGCGTCTATGCGAAGAAAATTATCACAGCAGGAGCAGAAAGAGCGAGATATACTATCAGAAACTGGAAGAATATCTGGAGAAAAATTATGGCAATCCATCTCTGGGCGTCCCCATGGTGGCAGAAGAGTTTGGACTATCAGAAAACTATTTTTCTATCTTTTTCAAGGAGACGATGGGAAAATCTTTTAGCAGCTATTTGGAAAAATTAAGACTGGAAAAGGCAAAAAAATTAATTGCCGAAGGAAAATGGGATATGGAGACCATTGCTCAGATGGTGGGTTACGGAAGCAGCGCAACCTTCCGACGGGCCTTTAAACGTGCCTACGGGATAGCACCTTCGGCATGGAAAGAATAAAAATCTAAGAAAATGCGCGGTACCTAAGAAAGTGTACGGCGCATTTTCTTAGATTTTGTACGTTGCATCAGGAATTTCAAGTTGTTGTTTCAGTGCTCGGCCTGTATTGTGAAATGCGTAAGGCAGCCACAGTACAAATACAAAAAATCAAATCGGTAAGCTGTGAGCTGAGCAAAAAAAGAAGGCGAGGGCACAAAATGAAGAAGAAAAAAATTGTAGCACTTTTAACAGCATGCATGCTTATGACAGGAATGTTTACCGGGTGCGGATCATCCCAACAGGCAGCAGGATCATCAGGAGCAGAAGCAGGTCAGACACAAACAGGGGATAATTCATTGTTTAATGAACCGGGACAACTTCCCATTGTAAATGAGCCCGTGACTCTGACGGTGTTTGCACCTGCAAATCCGGATGGCAGCTGGGAAGATAATGAAATGGTAAAAGAACTTGAAGAGACAACGGGAATCCATTTGGAGTGGCAGACCTGTGCGGCTTCAGATAATGTACAGGAAAAGCTGAGCACCATGTTCGCTTCGGGAGATCTTCCGGATATTATTTTAACTGGTGTAGGCAGTAGTAACCGCTATGACAAAGCAACAGAACAGGCGCTGGGAGAGCAGGGACTGATTTTACCTTTAAACGATTATCTGGACACTGTTTCAGTAGGTTATAAGCAGGCACTGGATGAAATAGAGGGGCTGAGAGACTATATAACAACTCCGAACGGTAATATTTATTCTTTACCGAATGTAGATGGATCCCTGCATGTACAATACAATATGAAATTGTGGATCAATACGCAGTGGCTGGATAATCTGGGATTAGAGATGCCGACAACTACGGAAGAGTTTTATCAGGTCATGAAAGCTTTTAAGGAGCAGGATGCCAATGGCAATGGAGATCTCAATGACGAAATTCCTTTGTCAACAGTGACTTCCGGAGCGGGTACACAGATTGATGGATTTCTAATGAATCCGTTCCAACTGACTTCTGAGACAAATAAATTGTATTTAGATAACGGAAAAGTGACGTTTGCGCCGGTTCAGGAAGACTACAAAGAAGGCCTGAAATATTTAAAACAGCTGTATAGTGAAGGATTATTAAACCCAGAATCTTTTACGCAGGATAAGAATAATCAGGTAAACATAAATGAAGCAGGGGATGAATGTGTCATCGGAGCATTTCTGGCCCAGAGACCGGGATATGCCTGTGATCTGACGACAGAACCGTATTCCGATAAATGGCAGCAGTATCAGTCACTGGCACCTTTGACAGGACCGAGTGGTCAATGCGTGGCATCCTGGAATCCTTATGTTATGTTCCAGACAGGTATGACATTTATTTCGAGCAGCTGCAGTAATCCCGAAGCAGCATTCCGTCTGCTGGATTATATTGAGACGCAGACATACAGAGCTATTCTTGGAAAAGAAGGTGTGAATTATGTCATGCTGGATGATGATACGACAGAAGTAGGCATGGATGGTGTGACAAAAGCACTCTATAAGAAACTGGATGCTTCCACAGCCAATGTAACTTTGAATCAGGTTACGGCATTGGTGCGTACACCGGATTTCCTGCTTGCAGAAGCTACGAACCCGGATCCGTATGCGGAGGATGTTAAGCCGGTCAATGGTCGAAATGTGGTTATTTACAGAGCGTCTCTTGAACATGAAAAGGTGCGACAGTCCAGAGAGTCGGTAATGCCGGATTTATATATGAGCCAGGAAGACTCCAGCGAAATGTCTTTGCTTAAGACCAATGTTATGGATGTTCAGAAAGAATATATGGTGCAGTTTATTACCGGAGCAAAGGATATTGATGCAGAATGGGATGGCTATATCAGTGCCCTGAATAATGTAGGACTGGAGAGATATTTGGAGTTATTACAGAAGGCATATGATGAATCTTCTTTTGCAAAATAGGAGATCGGGAAAGCCTTTTGAAACATTTGCAAGGGGGACTGCATTAAGGCAGCCCTCCTTTTATAGAAAGAAGGAAGAAAATGAAGCCTAAGAAAACAATTCGTCCGGAACATAAAAAACAGCATGGAAAAAATACAATACGCAGCATAAAAAGGCATTGGCAGTTATATCTGATCGTAGCACTGCCTCTGGTTTATCTGATCGTTTTTAAATATATGCCTATTATTGGATCGCAGATCGCATTCCGGGATTACAATTTCAAAGGAGGTATCTGGCACAGCCCGTTTGTAGGACTTAAGTATTTCAAGATGTTTTTCCAGTCACCACAGTTCTGGAGACTGATGGGTAATACATTGGGCTTGTCTGTGTACGGTATTGTATTGGGAGTTTTTCCACCGATAATTCTTGCGATTGCATTGAACTATGTCAGAGTGCGATGGTTCGGAAAGACGGTACAGATGGTAACGTATATGCCTTATTTTATTTCTACCGTTTTGATCGTAGGTATTCTGTCACAGATGTTATCTCTGACGGGTCCGGTGAATCACCTGATCGAGAATCTGGGAGGACAGGCCATTCATTTTATGGGAGAGCCTAAATTGTTCAAAACATTATATGTTTTCTCTGATGTATGGCAGAAAACGGGTTACAATGCCGTAATTTATATCTCTGCGCTTGCTGCGGTAGACCAGGAATTACATGAGGCAGCAACCGTGGACGGTGCGAATATCTGGCAAAGAATCAGATATATTGACATTCCCAGTATCATGCCGACAGCAGTAATTCTGTTGATCATGTCCTGTGGGCATATTTTGACAATAGGATATGAAAAAGTACTGCTCTTGCAAAATGATTTAAACATGGCAGCTTCAGACATTATCTCAACGTATGTTTATCGTATCGGTCTGAGCGGAATGCAGTATAGCTATTCGACAGCGATTGGTATATTCCAGTCAGTGGTATCTCTGATATTATTGCTGGTTGTAAACAAAATAGCGGATAAGATTGCCGATACCAGTCTGATATAGGGAGGAACATAAGATGAAAAGAAAAGTTATGAGCAAAAGTAATCGTATATTTTATATAGTAAATACTGTGCTCCTAATGATATGTCTTCTGTTGGTAGCGATGCCAATTCTCAATGTGGTAGCTTCGTCTTTGTCTTCGCCAAGCGCTGTCATAAGAGGACAGGTATCTTTCTGGCCGAAGGGATGGAATATTGATGCATATAAGGAGATATTTTCCAACAGGTCTCTTCTGACCGGTTATAAAAATTCCATTATATATACTATAGTGGGAACATGCGTAAATATTGTATTGACAATTATGGCGGCATATCCATTGTCCGTAAAGGATTTTATTGGAAGAAAGGTGATCAGCGCTCTGTTTATTTTCGTTATGATCTTCACAGCACCGTTGATTCCTACTTATCTGAATGTCAAAAACCTCGGACTGCTGGATAGTATGTGGGCATTGATCTTACCGGGAGCAATTTCGGTATATAACATGATCATTGCAAGAACCTATTTCCAGAACAGCATTCCGGGAGAAATGTTGGAATCTGCAAGACTGGATGGATGCGATGATATCCGGGTTCTGGTTAATATGGTATTACCGTTGTCAAAATCTATTTTGGCAGTATTGGTACTTTATTATGCCATTGCTCATTGGAATTCCTATTTTGATGCATTTATTTATTTGTCTTCAGAGAATAAATTTACACTGCAGGTAGTCCTGCGTAATATCATGAATTCGGTAGCAGCTTTGGAGGAAATGGCAACTACGGCAGAACAAAGTATGCGTGCAGCGAACATTGAAGTATTAAAATATGCTATTATTGTATTTGGTAGTATTCCACTGATTATTTTATATCCTTTTGTACAGAAACATTTTGTAAAGGGTGTTATGATCGGTTCAGTAAAAGGATAAGGAGCATTTGTATGGTCGCAGAACATAAAATAGACAGGCAGAAACTGATATCGGGACATAATCCGGTGCTGACGGAGATAGCAACGGACTCCCCGCTTACGGTAGGAAACGGAGAACTTGCTTTTACGGCGGATATCACCGGAATGCAGACGCTATACGAGGAATATCAGGAACTCCCGTTGTGTACAATGTCACAATGGGGATGGCACACGAAACCGGTAAGCAGGGAAAAGTACAATTATACACTGGATGATCTGGTGATGACGGAATATGTAAACAGAGAAGGACGTCTGTTAAAATATCCGCAGGATAAAAAGGTGGGCAATGAAGATGTCTATAACTGGCTGCGGGAAAATCCCCACAGACTGAATCTGGTAAGGGTCCGCCTGCAGTGGGAAGAGGAGAGCATTTCTGCAGAAGATATCACCGGGGTGCGGCAGGAACTGGTTCTGTATGAAGGGATTCTGTACAGTGAATTCCAGATACGGAACAATGCCTGCAGAGTGCGGACCGCCTGTCACAATGAAGGGAGAGACATCCTGGCCTTTTCTCTGGAGAGCGAGGCACTGAAGGAGAAAAAGATTAGTATAGTGCTGGATTTCCCCTATGGAGCTTCGGATATTACCGCATCGGATTGGACACAGAACGACAGACACCGTACCACGATACTGCAGACGAGTGATGAAAAAATGCTTCTGTGGAGACAACTGGACAGGGATGAGTATTATGCAGGTATCTATGCGCAGGGAGGAAAGATCCGAAAGGAAGGCAGCCATACCCTTCGTATTTTCGCCAATGGAGAAAAACTGGACATCTCCATAGCGTTAGGAAAACAAAAAGAGCAGGCAGAATGTTTATCTGCACAGGAAGTAATGAACGCATCCAAAAGAGGGGGTAGGCGTTTCTGGGAGCGGGGCGGTATCATTCAGCTGAATAAAAGCGCTGACCCCAGAGCAAGGGAACTGGAACGGCGGATTATTTTGTCACAGTATCTTATGGCAATCAATTCCAGTGGTTCGACACCTCCGCAGGAGACGGGACTGACATGTAACAGCTGGTACGGTAAAATGCATCTGGAGATGTATCTGTGGCATTGTGCATGGCTTCCGCTGTGGCATCAGGAGGAGCTGCTGGACAGAAGCCTGGCATGGTATAGGGAACATCTGCAGCAGGCAAGAGAAAATGCGGCAAGAAACGGCTACAAAGGAGCAAGATGGCCGAAAATGATCGCCACGGAAGGAGTGGACTGCCCTTCCAATATTGCGCCCTTGCTGGTGTGGCAGCAGCCGCACATTATCTATATGCTGGAAATGGCATATCGCAGAAAAAGAAATCGCAGATTCTTAGAGGAGAACTGGGAACTGGTGAAGGAAACCGCTGATTTCATGGTAGATTTTGTGGGATGGGATCCGGTGAAAAAAGTCTACAGTATCTGTGCTCCGGTAATACCGGTACAGGAATGTCATAAGGCAATGGATGTGTGCAATCCGGCTTTTGAAGTGGAGTATTTCCGGGATACCTTGCGGATCGCCGGATGGTGGGCAGAACGACTCGGCAGGGAAAAGGAAGAACTCTGGGAACAGGTAGCAGAGCATATAGCAAAACTGGCGGAAAAAGACGGCGTGTACCTGGCACATGAAAATTGTCCGACGACATTTACGGAGTATAACAGAGATCACCCCTCTATGCTGGGAGCTTTTGGTCTGATCGACAGTGACCGGATAGACAGGACGGTTATGGACAACACATTGCAGTTGGTGGAGGAATGCTGGAAATATCCTACCCTGTGGGGATGGGATTTTGCCATGATGGCGATGACGGCGGTAAGATTAGGAAAGCCGGAGAAAGCAATAGAGTTACTATTGAAGGAATCTCCAAAGAACTGTTATGTCACAAGCGGCAATAACCGGCAGACAGGACGAAAGGACCTGCCGTTGTATCTGCCGGGAAATGGATCACTGTTATTGGCAGCAGCAATTATGGCGGCAGGATATGATGGTTGTGACAGGCAGACACCGGGGTTCCCGGATGACGGACAATGGATCGTGGAATTTGAAAATATTGATCCATTGCCGGGTACGAGCCCTGTCAGCCCCATTGACTAGGCAGAAAATAAAGTGTAAAATAAAGCTATATGCCGTAAAATAGAAATTTGGAGGAAAATAATACATGCAACTGCCTATTTTTGAGAAATACATTGATGAACTGATCGAGAAGAGTACTTTGGATGTTCCCGCATGGAACATAGAGAAGGCGAGAGAGGGGAAAGCTGCCGGCTGGAATTACATTGACGGTTGCATGATCCTGGCACTTTTAGAGATCTACAACGCTACCGGAGAGAAGAAGTATTACGAATTCGCAGATGCATTTATTGACCACAGAGTACAGGAAGACGGTACGATTACGAAGTATTCCGTGGAAGAATATAATATTGACAATGTCAATGCGGGCAAGACTCTGTTCGCATTGTATGCCCTGAATGGTAAGGAAAAATACCGCAAGGCCATCGACCTGATCTACAGCCAGGTGGAGACCCAGCCCCGCACCGAGGAAGGCAACTTCTGGCACAAGAAGATCTATCCCAATCAGGTATGGTTGGACGGCATGTACATGGGACAGCCCTTCTACATGGAGTATGAGACCAAATTCGATGACAAGAAGCACTATGATGACATTTTTCATCAGTTTGCCAATGTTGTAAAATATATGAGAGATCCCAAGACCGGATTGTACTATCACGGTTATGATGCTTCCAAAAAGGCATTCTGGTGTAACAAGGAGACCGGTCTGTCCCAGAATTTCTGGCTGAGAGCACTGGGCTGGTATTCCATGGCATTGTTGGACACTCTGAGCAAATGTGAGCCGGGGGAAGAGTACAAGGCAGAGTATGACAATCTGAAGAAGGTATTCGTGGATCTGATCGATTCCATGTTAAAATTCCAGGACGAGAGCGGTATGTGGTACCAGCTTCCAGCACTGGGTGGTCAGGAGCCGAATTATTTAGAGACCAGCGGAAGTGCGATCATGGCATACTCTCTGCTGAAGGGTGCGAGACTTGGATTTTTACCGGAGTCTTACAGAGCTTATGGATTAAAGGCATTTCAGGGAATCTGTGACCGTTATCTGAAGGAGAAGGACGGACATTTAAGCCTCGGCGGTATCTGCCTCGTGGCAGGACTGGGACCTGAGGATAACCGTCGGCGTGACGGCAGCTTCGAGTATTATATGTCCGAGCCCATCGTGGAAGACGATGCCAAGGGTGTGGGACCGCTACTTTTGGCTTACACAGAAATGAGAAGACTGGATGACTAAATGAAGTCAGGCGGAATGATGAAGAACGATAACAGAAATGACAGAAGAACATCCGGACCTGCGAAAGGGACGGGAAAGACCAAAGCAACGGGAAAAGCCAATGCGGCGGGAAAAACTAAAGTGACGGCAGGCAAGGAAAACCGGGTGCCCGTAGGACAGGGCCGGGAAAAGACGGCTGTTAAAAAGAAGAGTGGTCTCTGCCCGGTGGCTGATAAATGCGGCGGGTGCAGCTGGATCAACAAGCCCTATGTGGAACAGTTGAAGAATAAGGAAAAGCAATTAAAGGAGCTTCTGGCTCCTTTTTGCAAGGTCGAGGGTGTCATCCCCATGGAGCACCCGGAGCATTACCGGAACAAGGTACATGCGGTATTCGGCGAGAACCGGTATCACGATGCCATCTCCGGCATTTATGAACAGAAGAGCCACCGGATCGTTCCCGTGGACAGCTGCCTGATCGAGAATGCCAAGGCGGATGAGATCATTGTCTCTATCCGGGGACTGTTGAAATCATTCCATATCCGCCCTTACAATGAGGATACCGGATACGGACTGCTGCGCCATGTCCTGATCCGCACCGGACATGTCACCGGACAGATCATGGTGGTACTGGTGCTGGCTTCCCCAATCCTGCCCTCCAAGAATAATTTTGTGAAGGCACTGCTGAAGCTGCACCCGGAAATCACTACCGTGGTCATCAATGTCAACAATCGAAATACCAGCATGGTACTGGGCGACAAGGAGCATGTGATCTACGGCAAGGGATACATTGAGGATGAACTGTGCGGAAAGAGGTTCCGCATTTCTCCCAAATCCTTCTATCAGGTGAATCCGGTACAGACCGAGATCCTCTATGGGAAAGCTTTGGAGTATGCCGGACTCACCGGCAAAGAGACTGTGGTGGATGCCTATTGTGGTACCGGAACCATCGGCATGATTGCCAGTGACAAGGCCGCCAAGGTCATCGGCGTGGAGTTAAATGCCGATGCTGTCCGGGATGCCCGCAACAATGCCAAGGCAAACCAGATCCGCAACATCCAGTTCTACCAGAACGACGCCGGGAAATTCCTCGTGGAAATGGCCGGACAGGGCGCGAAGGCCGATGTGGTCCTGATGGATCCCCCCAGAAGCGGCAGCACCGAAGAATTCATGAATTCTGTAGCCCAGATCGGCCCGGAGCGGATCGTCTACGTCTCATGCAATCCCGAGACACTGGTCAGGGACCTGAAGTATTTTAAGAAGAAAGGTTACCGTGTGGCGAAGGGCGTAGGCGTGGACATGTTCCCGTTCACCGAGCATGTTGAGTGCGTGATAATGATGCAGTATTGTGGAAAAGAGAAGAAATAGTAGGGTTTGACCACAAGATGTTGTGGTTTGAGGGCAAAAATTAGACCGAAAATTGGCTAGTTTTTGCCCGATTCATTTGCACAATTTTATAGATGCATAGGGCTGAAAAAGTGGTTTTGGGAGTGATTTGAAGAAAAATGAAAAGGAGGGAGTGGTAAGAGAGACTAAAAATGAATATGGGCAGGGATGAATGCAAGGCGGTACTTATTTTAGAAATGAAATAGGTGCCGCCTTATTTTTTTGGAGGTGGAAATGTCAAAATTATTTTGTGTGAGTCCGGGACTTCGGGTGCTGGAAAGGCAGATGCAGCAGCCACCGGGGTACAGACCGAGAGGATATGGTATCTGTGTGATGGATGTGGACTGGAGGAGCAGGGGAAATTATTCTGAAATCGTTGACTGCGTGATCAGCAGAATGCAGATGGAGCATCTGAAGAAAAGGGTGGATGAAATTTTTTGTGAAGTGGATAAGGAACTGATATTCCGTAATCCAAAGCACAGAAATGATTTCTATTCCCTGCTGATGGGAAAGAGGACAAAGACATTGCAGTATGCACCGGGATATGCTGCCGCCGTATTTTTACTGTCTGCCGATGAGATTTTATGGGAGAAGGTCCGCAAAAATGTTCTGGATACCGGGATTTACTTTGACAGGGTAAGGCTTGGAGGCGTGACACTGGAGCAGTATATTCTGTTTCATGCGGCAAAGGATGTTTATAGCGGAACAAAGCATATCCGATTATCGGAACTGACAGATCGGGAACTGATACCCGATGAGATACTCAGGCTTATCGTAAATGCTTTTGTGATCGAGAAGTGCGGAGTGGAAATTGTAAAGCAGGAGGTGTGGAATGCGGATTAAGGTGCTGAGTGGTGGCCGAAAAAGTATAGAACTGCCATTGTCGGATGCGGAATTAAATTTCCAGATGAAAAGAATCGGTATTGAAGAAATCGTACCTGTGTGCAGGCTGGTGGAAGCATCAGAGAAGGATAATCCTCTTTGTAAATTCGAGGGGCAGACCGTGAAAATGGATGAGGTCAATTTTTTCGCCAAACGTTTGGATTGTTTCACGGAGTATGAGCGCAAAGTATTGTATTCCTATGTCACTGACTACGGTGTGGGAACGATGCAGGATTTGATCAATCTGACCTTCAGCATGAAGGGACTTTCGCTGATTACAGATTTTTCTGATGTAGAGCAGGTAGGAAAGCGTCTCTATCTGGATGAATTCATAGCCATACCAGAAGAGGAAAAGCAGCAGACAAACTTTATAAAGTTTGCGGAAAAGACGTTCAAGGAAAGCAGGGTGGAAGTCCTGCCCTATGGAGTTTTCGTGGAGCATGGCTTTGAAATGCAGGAGGTATATAACGGAAAAACATTCCCGGAATACTTTGCATCCGATGAAATCGTGGCAGCAATCGAGGTACAGAATCAGGCAGGGGACACCGAATATCTGTATCTGCCTACCGATATCTGTTCCATGAACAAGGTAAAGGAACGATTGCAGATCATGGATTTCTGGGAGCTGGAGGTTACAGATATACATAACCTGCGCCTGCCGGATATTCTGGTGCCAATGCCGGAGAACATTGATTGTGTGGAGGCACTGACATTATTTAATGAAACGTGTCAGGCGGTAAGGCATTTTGATGAAGTGCAGATGAAGCAGCTTGCCATGGTGGTGGAATTTACCGGGTTTAGCAGTCCTACTGAGGTGACAAGCCTTGCAAAACTGCTTGGGGAATTTGAAGTAAATCCTTTCGTACACAACGATGAAGAGTATGGAAAGTACATGGTGGAGGAGTCCGGGTTATTTGATGTGGATGAGTTGTTGCTCCCTCACATCAATTATGCTTCCTTTGCAGCGGACAAGAGACAGGGGACACTTGTAACAAGCGGTTATGTGGAGGATGGTTTTGTGGGAGCCACTAGAGAACTGTCAGAGTACCAGCAGTACAATGGAGAGTTTGCTGATCCGCTGGAGATTGATGAGAGCTGCTATGAAACTTTCCAGCTTTACAGTCCGCTGACAGCAGGTTTATATGAGGAAGGATTCGAACAGGGGAAGTTATACCGCAGTGACCTGACACCATATGCAGAGGAAATCGCGGAAACCATTGAAAAGGAATACTGTGTAGGGGAAGAACCAAGAGGACTCATGCATTACTTTGACCGGAGTCCGGCGGTAGCCGCAAAGGTAATGTCGGCTCAGCCGAAGGTCGAAATTGTGGACGGGGAGTTATATGGTGTGCTGGAGTGTAAAATCAGTGAACCGCTGACCGAGAATGACATCGAAGTGTTAAAGGAATACTGGACCGGACAGATGAGCGATGGCTGGGGCGAAGGCTTTGAACAGCGTCCCATTGATGTGGAGGACGGAGAAATCTATGTCAGCTTCTGGAACAACGGAAACTTCTGGAGTGTCATGACGGAGGAAGAACTGATGGGAAGTCAGGTGCAGGGAATGGACATGTCCTGCTAAATAATATTGTGCTGGATATATTTCAGAGTCTGTAGTATTGTGTGTCCTAACAAAAAGAAGGGAGCAGACCTATGGATATGAGAGAAGATATTTTTTATCAGTTTTTTCAGGAACTGATTGAGAGTTACCGGCATGATATTTTACAGAGGGAAGATGTCAAGGAACTTGCCCAGAAAGAAATTGGACTGTGGAATCAGATAAGGGAAAGATTTGGCGGACTGGGTTCAGAAGAGTATAAGCTGATTAGTGAACTGACAGGCTGCATTCTTGACATTAGCTGTATCAAGCAGGAGCAGTTATACTTGCAGGGGGTCAAAGATGGTATCCGGCTGAAGAAAAGAATCAAAGAGATTGAGGAAGGAGAATCATGTTAAAAAGAGAAGAGATAGCACGGATTAAAGAAATGTATCCGAAAGGTACACCCATTCGTCTGTACAGCATGGAAGGGGAACAGTCAGTACCGCCGGGAAGCAGAGGAGTTGTTGACCATGTGGATGACATCGGGAAAATCCATATGAAATGGGAGAATGGAAGCTGTCTTGCATTAAATATTGAGGTTGACCGTTTTGATATCATTACACAGCAGGACGATATTTCAGAAAAGAAAGAGCAGGCGTTTATTGACAAGGTAAATGAAATCTTGGACAAGACAGACTTCCTGCTCTTAAATATGTCCTGCAATACGGAGAACACATCCTATGCTGCCGAGACACTCCTTGCCATGCATCAGGCATTCGAGGAAGTGTATGGAGAAGGGTATGTGGATGAAAAATACGGAATGGTCATGATGCCTGCGGTGGTAAAAGGAACGGAGTCCGGCATAAAAGCACTTGCCTTGGTAACGCTGGACTTGGAATCTTCCGGAGAACATTGGGGGACTACATTCCTTACACCGGGAGGACCATTGGTGCAGGGGAATGCCGAGCTTACAGAGGAGCAGAAGCGTGCCATCAGAGAATACTATATTCCCTACGATTATTGGTACACACCCCTTGTGGAACGTGACCATCATGTGAACTTTACAGATATGCCAGAGACAGTTGCCAATATCAGAAGGCTGGTGGATGAGTCGCTGGTTGCAGGGGAAGTACAGCAGATGGAGGGACCAAAATAAAGGAGAGGAGAACATAATTGAATAGCATTATTAGTTGGGTAGGTGGTAAGAAGGCACTCCGTGACTTGATTTACTTACGCATGCCCAAGCACTATGACCGCTACATAGAAGTATTTGGCGGAGGCGGATGGGTTCTGTTTGGAAAGCCACCGGATAAATGTATGGAGGTTTACAATGATTTCAATTCGAATCTTGCAAACCTCT
>NZ_JBKVQF010000022.1:0-54939 GCF_046969025.1 Waltera sp.
CACGGAACAATCCGTAGGCATCAAAGTCGGGGGCTTTTGACCCCGACATCATAATCATAATGTTGCGGAGTATCGGGATGTAGCTTGATCCTCTTCCGTGTGCAAATTGGAAATTGTCAGTGCATCATATCTCGAAAGCAGAAGCTTCGCATTCGGCGGCAGTACACAGTCTGACAAAAGTACATTTTTGATTTTATGCCCAGGTGCAGTAAAACCATCAATTTCAATGGGGGCAACGGATTCCACTGTGCCGTGCTCCTGTTTTTGTCCGGTCAGATGTAGCCGTTCAAAGCGAAAATCTTCAAAATAAGGCTGCTCTGAAGCAGGAATGCCGTCATCATTGTATGGAACAGAATGAATGAGCAGGCGGGGGAAGGTGCAGTCGCGTACAGTGACATTGCGCACATATCCGCCACGCTTAGGGGTTCCTTTGATTTCAATGCCATTGGAAGAGGCAGCTATATCGCAATCCCAAATTTGCACATCTGCAACACCGCCGGACATTTCACTGCCAATACAGATACCATGACCGCCGTTGCTGTGGCAGTCAAATACGCAGATATGCTTTGTAGGACGATTAATGGCATTACCTTCGGGATTCTTACCGGATTTGATGGCAACGGAGTCATCTTCGGTTTCAAATTCCGTTGCAAATAACGTGCAGTTTGTGGAAGAATCCGGGTCCCAGCCATCGCCGTTCCAAATACCGCCAGAGCGTAGCGTGCAGTGGTCAGTCACAATGTCATCACAGTAGATCATATGGACATTCCATGCTGCGCCGTTTTGTAAAGTCAGCCCTGTAATACGAATACGGGAGCAGTTGCTTAAATTAATAAGTCGTCCGCGGACACGTCCCGGAATGGTACGGTCATTCTCACAGGTGGCAACCAGTGCAGCATTTTGGGCAAGATATTCCCTGAGATTCTCCCGTTCGATATCGATCATGCGCTCAGCCAGAACATGCCCACCGCCACTAATGGTTCCCTTCCCATAGAGTAGGATGTTTTCGCAATTTGCACCTGCGGTATGATCAAGATGTCCGGCGTTTAAAAGACTGCGGTAACATTCCTGCTCCGTGCCTTCAAAACGGCTCCAGATACGAGGCAGATAATCTGTGGGGTCAGAACTTCCCTGTAAAACAGCGTCTTTCTCCAGACACACGGACATACAACTATGCAGATCAAGAGCTCCGGTCAGATAGATTCCGGCAGGAAAGTATACTTCGTCATTTGGCCCACAGTCTGTAAAAGCCTGTTGGAGCGCAGCAGTATTCAGCGTTTTTCCATCACCCACGGCATTGTAGGGTTCTTCCGTTACATAGATTCGGCGCCGTGCAGGTAGAGTACAGATGTGGATACTGCCGATATTGTAGACAGTAACACAATATTCAGTATTGGGTATCAATTCTGTGAATGTATAATGTGTCCGATTTGTGTGAACAGAATGTCCACCATCGAGAGAAACTTCATACACTGTGTCGGCATTGGCATTTTCCGGCTTATTCCAGAACACAGTTGCGGTGTTTGCAGTACAGCGTGCGGATAGTAAAACGGATTCCATAAAAATCCTCCTTTTCGTTTTTTACTATTTTCATTGTAAAAAAAAGCACTGAGAATGTCTATATCAATTATTTTCATTCATGTTAATAATTCCAGCATTATTTTGATTTGCAATGAAAAAACAGGTATTTTCTTCTGGTATAAGTTACAATATATAGAAAGATATACGATATTCAATATATATTTATCGAATATCATAAAATTATATTGACATTCGTATAATAGAGTGATATGTTAAGGCTACCAAGAAGGAAAGAGGTATTCATTATGGAGAAGAGAGAGTTGTCGGAAAAGGAGCTGCGGGAGAAAAAGTTATCTTTGGCGAAGGGTACGAAGTACCTGTTGGATATTATGTTCTATAGTGGGATCCTGGTGACGATAAGTCTGCCGTTTAGTCTCAAATACATAGGAAAATATCTGGAGGCTGTGGAGGAACATTACCTTCCGGCAGTGATCATATTCGCCATTCTGGGCGTGCTGGCGTTATTGTTGATCAATGAACTGCGCAAGATGTTTGGCACGGTGCTTGAGGAGAACTGCTTTGTACCGGAAAATGTGGCGAGCCTTCGTAGAATGGGAGACTTAAGCTTTTTCATCGCGGCCATGAGCGCTGTGAGATGTGTGGTGTACCTGACCATTGCCATGCTGGTGATCATTTTGGTATTTATTATTGCAGGCATGTTCAGCAAAGTACTGGCGATGGTATTTGAAGAAGCCGTGCGCTACAAGAAAGAAAACGACTTAACAATCTAAAAATTCAGTCACGAAGTGATAGAGCGTGTGATACGCGACTATGTAAATGACGCCGGCTGAACGGAAATTCAAAAGTAGAAAGGCATCTATTATGGGAATCATTGTAAATCTGGATGTAATGATGGCAAAGCGGAAGATCAGCCTGACGGAACTGGCGAATCAGGTGGATCTGACCCAGGCCAATCTGTCCATCCTGAAAAATAATAAAGCAAAAGCCATACGTTTCTCTACGCTGGAATCCATCTGCGAGGTGCTGCATTGCCAGCCCGGAGACATTCTGGAATATGTGGAAGATTCAAAAGAAGAGAAAAACAATTAAATCCTGAAAGGGGGAGATCACAATGCAGGAAAATACAGTAGTACAGGAAACAACTTCAGCAAATCAGGGACAGATATCCGGGCAGAATGTAGTCCGGGTGGTAGAAAAGACAGAGACTGCGGAGACAAAGCGCATGAAGGAACATTTTAATTTCTTTGGACCGGTGACGTTTCTCTATGCCGTGTTCTATGCGTTTTGCATGTTTCATAACGGATCGGGAATTACCTTCCCTTTTTTTCTCGCAGGCACTTTACTGTATTTTGTCTTCTCGCTGTTAAAACTGGAGATTACCTTGAAAAAAGGAAGCACCTTTTACATGATCAGCATTCTGCTGCTGGGGATATCCACCTTCTGCACGGACGGATGGGCAATCATCAGCCTGAATAAGCTGGCGGTCTTTTTGCTGGTAATGTGTCTGCTGCTGAATCAATATTTTGATACCACAAAGTGGAAGCTTGGGAAATATGTGGGGAGTATCTGCCAATTGGTGGTTATGAGCTTTGGGGAACTGGGGAAGCCTTTTTCAGATGGCAAAGCCTATTTTCGTGAAAAGGGAAAAGTAAATAAGAAGGTATGGTATGGGCTGCTGGGAGTAGTGATCGCATTGCCGATTGTGCTGATCGCTGCCGGACTGTTAAGCTCTGCCGATGCGGTATTCCGTAAGATGACAACGGATTTCATGAACTGGATTCGCCCGGGCAATATATTCAACGTAGTCATCAGGGTAACATTTCTGTTCTTTACTTCCTATGCACTGACTTCTTATCTGTGTAAGAGAAGCATCCCGGAGGAAGTGAAGGATCGCAGAAATGGTGAGCCGGTACTGGCAATTACGATTATGTCATTGCTGTCACTTTTGTATCTGTTGTTTTCCGGTATTCAGATCTTCGGATTGTTCTTGGGGAAAATGCAGCTGCCGGAGGGCTATACCTATGCACAGTACGCAAGAGAGGGCTTCTTCCAGCTGCTGGCTGTCAGCATTCTGAATCTGATCCTGGTACTGGTGTGCCTCAGCTTTTTTAGGGAAAGTAAGGTACTGAAAGTAATTATGACGATTATGTCATTATGTACTTTTATCATGATCGCGTCCAGCGTAATGCGAATGATCATTTACATCCGGTATTATTATCTGACTTTCCTGCGGATCTTCGTTCTGTGGATGCTGGCGGTACTGTTCGTCATGTTTATCGGAGTACTGATCAACATTTACAGGGAAAGCTTCCCTTTGTTCCGCTATGGTGTGGTGATAGTGACAGTGCTGTATCTGGCATTGTCCTTCAGCCATCCTGACTATATTATAGCCAGAGTGAATATTGCCAATGCACCCGGCGCGGACGGTACAGGCTGGGAAGAATCTGTGGCGCAGGATTACGGAGACGATTTTTTCGCCGGACCGTTTTTCCGGGGATCAGAATATAATGACTACTCTTATCTGAGTGATCTCAGTGCGGATGCAGCACCGGCCATTATTCCTTATATGGAGAGCCTGGGGTATGATTTTGGCGCCTATGAACTGGAGAACCCTACGGATATTATGAGCGAAGATACGCAGGCTCAGTGGTGGGGGAGTTATCAGCCGAAGGGATTTGGATATTATTACCTGAATCATAATAAGAAGCGTCTGGAGCAGACATCTCTGCGGACATTTAATATTTCCAGATATATGATGCGGAAACAGATAGAGGCGAGAATCGATGGAAAATAAAGAAATGAGTACGGAAAAAATAAAGTTTTATAAAAAGCATCCGGTGTTGCTTGCATGGCTGATTTCTATATTTATCGGACTGGGCTATGCGCTTTTTACGATCATAGCCTCTGTTATTCATTATGAGCAAAGAGATTATGTATGGGAGATCATTAAGGCTTTTACAGAAATGTTTACTTGGGCAATTTTAATGGGAGCGGTACTGGTATTTCCTGTGGTGCTGACGATCAGTGAAGTAATCTGCCTGATCTGTGAGGAACGAGGGCACCCGGTGAAGGGAGACTGGCTGTTTGACCAGCACGTATTTTGGCTGGGTGGATTTTATGAAATTTGTTATTTAGGGTTGATTATGGATGTGACATCTGCTGACTGGCAGACGCAGTTAAGCAATTCCAATAAACATACACCGATTTACAGTGGTTCCATGGTTACTTTTATAGTACTCCTGCTGCTGGCATTTATAGGGTATGAGATCCTGCAGAGCATTCCGCTTCGGAAGCTGCCACCCCTTGTGACAGTCCTGTCGATTTCCTCAATGTACCTGGGATTGTTAGAACTGATCCTGTTCACAGTACAGATATTCAAGCCGACGATTTTGCTTGATGGATATTTGTTATTATTTCCACTGTGTTGTGTGCTGCTAGTGGCGCGACTGCTTCTGAAGAAAATACGGGAGTGGAATGCACTGGTGCAGAATGCGGAGGCGGAACACTTTGGGACGGGGAAGATTTATCAGAATCCCATGCTGCGTTGGTGTGACAGCATATTGCGGAAGGCTGCATGGTGGCCGGTGCTGGGACTGGTATTGATGTTCCCACTGTTGGGGATCCTGATTGCAATCCTCATGCTGTTTGGGCAGGCACCGGATTCTGTGATTAAAGCATTTACGGAGACCAGCGACTGGAATCTGTCTCTCAGGCAGGCACCGCAGAATGTCATGTATGATGAACATTATCTCTGCACGGTAGCTGCCGGCGGTCATGAAAAGGTCGTAAAGCCTATCCGCCTGGGGAGGCGGCATGGGCATGAAGTGATCGTGAACCGTCAGTTGTGCATCGCCAATGCTTTTGAACAGGTGTTGGAAGAACGGACTCCCGGCTTCCACCGGGCGCTACGTCATTTTTATGACACTTACGGGTTCCCTGTGGCGAGACTGATCCACAGTAAATATACGGCAGATGCGGTGTATTTTATCATGAAACCTTTAGAATGGATCTTCCTGTGCGTGCTGTATCTGACAGATGCACACCCCGAAAACCGTATTGCCGTGCAGTATATCGGGAAAACGGCAGCGCAGGTGGAAGAGTTGTATTTGTAAAAATAGTGGCGTACGATGCAACTATGATGCAATGGGATGTTAAATTCTTTACTGTAATGGACGGGGGAAGCGTTCGGTTACAATAAATACATAAGGAGAGATACAAAATGAGGGGCAAATTAATAGTTATCACAGGAGTTATGGCACTGGGGTTGTCTGCCTGCGGAGCACAGGGGAGTGATCCGGTGGGAGGGAGTAGTAGTTCAGAGGTTATCGGATCCGCAGAGGCTGCGGTAACGGAAGAGAGCACTTCAGAGACTGGTGAATCCATGGAAGCGACAGTATCCACGGAGACTGTTTCCGACACTACGGCATCCACGACAGGTCCTTCTTACGAAGATGAGGACGCATGGCTTCCCTGGGAAGACTACGGGGAATGTTCCAACACTGTGAAAGACTTCTATAATGACGATGAGAAAAAGACCTATTACTACGAAATGGATGAGTTCTTTTTTTCCGATGAGAAGTATGCCAAAGTGAATGATTATCTGCAGCAGATGTATGAGAATTACAGAACCCAGTATGAGGAGGAAGGGGAGAATCACACCGGAGCGTATGAGTTAGTGGATGAAACTCTTTCCGAGGGACAGCGATACGATGATAATTATCTGGTATTCAATGGCATTACTTTAGCGGATGACGAGTATGTCAGCCTGCATTTTAATGACACGGTTTATTATGCAGGAGCAGCGCATCCATTATCCTATTACATACCCGTGACGATTTCCATTGCCACTGGCGAAGAAGTCACCCCGGAAGAAGTTTTGGGGAAGACTTGGGACGAGATCCGGGCAGCAGGCTCTATTGAAGAAGAAAACGAAGAAAATTTTAATGCCGATTACGGCTTTTACATCACAGAGAAGGAACTGTGCTATCTCTATCGCACTAATTTCTTTGCAGAAGAGATTCGGGTTTCTCGGTAAAAGAACCGGATTGAACTGGCAGAGCAGAAGAGGTATACTTATTTCCAGAAACGGACGGAGGTACCGGGATGGAAAAGTTTAGTCCTTCAAAGCTTTGTGCGGATATTAAGATCTATGATTATAAGAAAAAAGTAAAATATGATGAGAAATCCCTGGTCATTTTTGAGAAAACAGGGAAAATGATAAAAGCCGGAAAAGAGTGTGAGGCAATGCTGTACACTCTTCCGGCTAATGCTATTGGCTTTTCTCCGATCGTGTTGGGAAGAGTCAGCGACTATACCTGTGCGGAAAAAATGTTAAAGCAGATGCTGTGCCGGTATCTGGGCAAGCCTGTTTTTGCGGGATACGGCGAAGGGCTTATTTTTATTCACGAGAAGCTGAACGAAGTGGAAATGAAAGCCTATTTTGATCTCCTGTATCAGGCGGGAGCCAAAAATGTGGTCTATGCAGATGAAAGCGTGAAAGGAATCCCTGAGGGAACTCCCTGGGAGGATGTGATCTGGGGAATGAAGAACACTTATAAAAATCTTCGTTTTGCCGTGGAGATTACGAAGGAACAGCCCATGGA
Source organism: Waltera sp. (assembly GCF_046969025.1). Classification (NCBI taxonomy): domain Bacteria; kingdom Bacillati; phylum Bacillota; class Clostridia; order Lachnospirales; family Lachnospiraceae; genus Waltera; species Waltera sp. Next base: position 7,146 of record NZ_JBKVQF010000022.1, read on the forward strand.
TTACCTCAGATATTCGCTGGCGCAGTTGGCAGAGAACTGTAAGCGGTGGGGACTGGAAGAGGAAATGTCAAAATTGTATATTTAAGAAAATAGGCTAAGGGTAAATGAATTTATTTATCCTTAGCCTAAATTATTAGCTTTGTTGATAGTAATTATGCCGGTAAAGATGATCGTCTACCTGCTGCGCCAGGTGATTCATTTCTTCTTGTGCATCAGCACCCATGGCAATATTATAAAACGCATAGGAAAACTGCTTACTGAAGAAAGGATATGCGGGGGTCTGCGGTCTGGTAAAAGAGGTATTCCGTAATTGTGAAAATAAAATATTGCTGTTGCTGGAACCAGCCTGAAAGCTGTCCATTACGTCATAAATCTCTTTTAAAACAGGAATACCCGTTAACTGACTGATCTTCAACTGGTTCTGCAGACTGAAAACATAACGGATAAATTCACAACATTCCCTGGGATATTGTGTCTGTCTGGACATGCATAATCCCCAGCTTCCATGGGGAGAAGCTGCTTTTATACCATGGGGAAGAGGGATTATGCCGATATTACTATTCCTTTTCTGCGATTGAAAATAGGCACTGGGCAGGGAAAGACTCATGGCAAAGTTTTCAGGAAAATCGGCACTGAGATCCTCCACGTGGGTATAATGATATTTATGAAATAATTCGCCCAGCCAATTCATAGCAGCGACGGAAGCCGGAGAGTTAATATATCCAGAGGTTGCCGTCAGCGTATCGTTAAAAAAGCTGCCGTTGTTCTGTACGATAAATGGCAATCCGGCGTAGCTGTTCCATTCTCCGGATTTTGGAGAAAGACCGCGTCCGGAGTCCATAAGCAAAGGATAGGGAAAAGAAGTTTTGGTCTGTATTGTATGGCAGACATTCAGAAACTCATCCCAGCTCCAGGCATCTTCCGCAGAAGTCGGAATGCGGATACCAAGGGAATGGAATAACTCTTTGTTATACAGAATACATAAAGTGGATTCCGTATAACCCAGATGATATAGTTTTCCCTGATAGGTTCCCTGTGTCACAATGGGAGACAGAAAAGAGGATAGGAAAGACGAATCCATATATCCATCAAACGGCAGCAGAGAATTCATATATGCCCAATAGGGGACATCAGGACCGTCCAGGGACAGAATATCCGGTGCATTTCCACTGGTAAAGCTTTGCAACAGCGAGTCACGCAGAGGAGCCTTATCGTTGGTGAGAAAAGTCGGTGTTACAAAAAAACCGGAAGATGTCAGATTAAACTGTTCGATCAGAGAGATCCAAAAATGTTTTTCATTATCTTCCATAGGACATAAATAAATAGATAGGTTTATTTTATCTTTGGAGCGGTCTGCTACAAAAGTACCTTTTCCTTGCTGCCGTATAATATATCCTTCAGCTTCCAGACATTTCAGGGCTTGTGTAATAGTGCTTTTACTTACATTTAGAGTACGCATTAATTCATTATCGGAAGGGATGAGATCGCCGGGACGATAATATCCGCTTTCGATTTTCTGGACAAATTCATTTTTTATAAGCATGTATTTTGGTGTTCTGGTGTTCATAAAATCCCCCACATTTTGAAAAGTGATTGACAATATATTTTTGTTATGCTAATATCATAGCATAAGTTATTCGAACAAACAAGATTAAATAAAAAAACTCTCTGCAAAAGCAGAGAGTTAAAAAATAAAACAAGTTATTCGAACAACCGAACAACTAAAAGGAGGAGAAGATGAAAAAGACATTTTCAAAAGAGAAATTATTTGACAGAACACCGCGGGTCTTTAAGCGGGATGCAACGGAAGTCCGTTTTCTGCTGGGCGGAATCGGAACAGGTAATTTTTCTGTAAATTCAAGAGGAAAGTTCCTGGACTGGGAAATTTTTAACTGGCCTTCCAAGAATACGAAATTTCCGCTTTCCTTTTTTGCAATTCGTACGGAAAACAAAGAACTGGAAAAACCTATATCGAAAATTTTGGAATCGAGAATGGTTCCGCCATATACCAGCTCACACGGATACCTTCAGGCTGAATTAGTAAACCTGCCAAGAATGGAAGATTCAGAACTGATTTGTGAATATCCTTTTGCAAGGGTGAATTTCAAAGATTCCGAATTGCCCGTAAAAGTATCTATGGAAGCATATACACCGTTTATTCCTTTAAATACAGATGATTCCAGTATTCCCTGTGCAATTATCCGATACACAGTGAAAAATGTTGCAGACTGTCCGACAAAAGTAAGCCTGGTAGGCACACTTCCCAATGCATCCGGTTTTGAGGGATATGATGTTATTGAGAACCTGAAGCTGGCCGACAGCGTAAAAAATGAATATCGGGAATTTGATGATGTGAAGGGATTGTATTATTCACCCGAACATTTGAAAGAGGATCATTTACGGTATGGAAATATGGCGATTCTGACCAGTGGATCCAATGTAACCTATAAAACACAGTGGTTTGACGGCGAATGGGTGGATGGAATACAGGATTTCTGGGATGACTTTACCAGTGATGGACTTTTGGAAAAAGAGACCGTATCTGACAGTGTGGGATGTGAATTTGCACAATTTCATAATTTCAGTTTCCTGAAAAGAAGAGAAAAGATCGGATCCATCGGAGCCTGGGAAGAACTTCAGCCGGGAGAAGAAAGAACCTTCGAATTTGTCATTACATGGTATTTCCCTAACAGGGTAAAGGCATGGATCGAGTTTGATGAGGACTACGAGAAATTCCAGCGCGGTGAATACGGAACGGTAAGAAATTACTATGCAACAAAATTCACAGATGCATGGGATGTAGCAAAATATGTATACCATAATAAGGAACGACTGGAATCAGACAGCAGAAAATTTGCCGATGCTATGTTCCATAAGACTACATTACCTTATTATGTGATTGATGCTCTGACTGCAAACATTACGAATCTTCGAAGTAATTTATGTTTCCGGCTGGAAGACGGAACCTTTGCCGGATTTGAAGGAATACGTGACTACATAGGCTGCGGTTACGGTAGTGTGCCTCATGTATGGAATTATGCACAGACGGTTGCTTTTCTGTTCCCGGATCTTGAAAAAACTATGCGTAATGTAGAATTTTTGAAAGAAACAGATGAGACAGGATGCATGTCTACACGAATGTTTTCCGTATTTGATCAGGAACGGTATGCAATGGTTCCGGCCTGTGATGGAGAACTTGGAAGTGTTGTTCGTGTCTACCGGGATTTCAAGAATCTCGGGGATGTGGAATTTTTGAAGACCATTTGGCCCAAAGTAGTGTTGGCAATGGAATATGCCCTGAAACAATGGGATCTGGATGGAGATGATGTACTGGACGGTCAGCAGAATACAACCTATGATATTGAATTTTACGGACCGAATCCCATGACGGACAGTATCTTCCTGGCAGCACTGAAATGCTGTGAAGAGATGGCTGAGATCGTAGGGGATGAAGAACATCATCAGCTATACGCAGATGCTTACGAAAAAGGAGCTGCAAGAGCCGATCAACTGATGTTTGACGGAGAATATTATATTCAGGTACAGAAGGAGATTGATAAATATAAATATCAATTCGGAAAAGGCTGCCTGTCAGATCAGCTTCTCGGACAGTTCCTGGCATATATGGCCGGAATCGGGGAAATTTTACCGAAAGAGCATGTAAAATCTGCTATGGAATCCGTATTCAAGTATAATTATAAAACGGATTTTTATCATACGGACAGTGTGCACAGAGCATATGCAATCAATGAAGAGCATGGAATGGTAGTAGCTACCTGGCCGAAAGGCGGCAGACCTAAATTCCCGTTATCCTATGCCGGAGAGGTGTGGACAGGAGTAGAGTATGAAGTAGCCGTTAATCTGATTTATTCAGGTTGTGTAGAGGAAGGTCTGACGGTGGTAAAGTCAATTCGGGATCGTTATGATGGATACAAGAGGAATCCGTTCAGTGAGATCGAGTCCGGTCATCATTATTGCAGAGCAATGGCAAGCTGGGGAGTGCTGAATGCATTATTGGGACTGCAAAGTGATATGTATCGCGGAACCTTGTCATTCCATCCTGCAATAGAAGGTGAAATGTCCAGTTTCTTCATCTGTGGAAAAGCATGGGGTATTTACAGTCAGAAGGAAGAGAATGGGAAAATGTGCAAACATATTGACATCCTGTATGGGACGTTAGATGATATTCATGTACAAGAATAAGGAGGGTACAATTATGATGAAAAAGTATTGGAGAAAAATGATGGCACTTACTTGTGCGGCCGCTATGCTGTTTACAATGGCTGGATGCGGAAATGCAGAAGGAACTACAGGCGGCGCAGAGACTGCACAGAGCTCTACGACTGCAGATGGATCCGGAGAGATCACGATCAAGTTTGCAGAGCATGTTGCTGATATTCAGGCACAGGAGCCGCATCTGCAGAAGATTATTACTGCTTTTGAAGAAAGCCATCCGGGGATTAAAATTGATATTACGGGCAAAGAAGTGTCCGAGCATAATACACAGATGACTTTACTGGCAGGAGAAAATAAGCTTCCGGATGTTTTCTGGCTGGAGCAGGCAACCGCAAAGGAGTTTGCACAGAATGGGTATTTATATGATCTGACGGATGCATTGGATCAGTATGGTATCAATGACAGCCTTCTTCCCGGACTGGTGCATTCATGTACCGTTGACGGTAAAGATGTGGGAATGCCCAGTGAAGTTATGATGGTAGGATTTTATTATAACAAAGATCTCTTCCAGCAGGCAGGAATCGAAGAAGTGCCTGTTACCTATGAAGAGTTCCTGGATGCGGTAGATAAGCTGAATGCAGCCGGAATCACACCGCTGACCGTGGGTGCGCAGGATAATTACAGTATCTGGGCATTTGAGACAATGCTGGCAAGATATGGATTCTTTGAAAAGCTTGACGGTCTGAAGGATGGAAGCATTTCCTGGAATAACGAAGACTTTATTCACTATTTTGAAAAATTAGAAGAAATGCGTGAAAAAGGAACTTTCACAAAGGACATTTCTAATATTGGATATTTTGAAGCAAAAGAGCAGTTCCTGGGTGGAAATGCAGCAATGTTCAATTCCGGAGCATGGGATATCGGTGATTTTGAGGGAAGTGATATGGCTTCTAAAATCGGATTTTTCTGGGGACCTACCTTTTCCGACAGCCAGTATGAGCAGCAGATCGGAATCAAGGCATCCGGCGGTGTTTATGTAGTATCTTCAAAGGCAGCAGAAGATCCTGCGTTGTTAGATGCAATTATGCAGTTCTGGCAGTTCTATTACGGCGAAGAGGGAACCAGGATCATTGCAGAGGATACCGCGGCATTACCGTGCTCTACATATAATGGACAGATTGACGAGAGCCAACATCCTGTACTTTCCACGATGATCACGGCATTAAATGATGACTGGAAAGCAGTAACTGAGCCGTTTAATTCACTTTCGTCCAATGTGGCATATGGATATTTTGATGCTACCTTCGGTGTTATGACCGGCGTTTATACACCGGAACAAGCAGCTGATTATGTAGAAAATTTACAAAGTGCCGAAAGATAAAACCAAAAGAGCGGTATGAAATTAAGTAATACCGCTCTTTTCTATAGAATGGAAAGGGAGAAAGCTATGTATTGGTTGAGTACAAAGAAAGCAAAAATCATTATGCTGCTTCCGACTCTTATGATTTATGCAGTATTTATTATTATTCCTGTGTTTATCGCATGTTATTATAGCTTTACGGACTACAGTGGTCTTGGAAAAGCATCATTTGTGGGAATAAAAAACTATGTTGCTATGTTCCATGATAAGCTATTTCTGATCGCATTGAAAAATACATTTTTAGTATTGTTATTCAGTGTGATATTCCTGATCGTTGGATCTTTTATGGCAGCATTATTGATGAACAAGAATTTTCACGGAAACGCATTTTTTAAAATGGTGATTTTTGCTCCCTATGTAATAGCGCCTATTATCATAGGAATTATCTGGGGATATATCCTGAATCCTAATTATGGGCTGGTAAATAGTGTATTGCACAAAATAGGACTGGATATGCTTGCTATTGAATGGATCGGTGGAACTAAATGGTCTCCATTGTCATTGGCGATCGTATTCACATGGCAGGTACTGGGTTTCCATGGAACTATTTTTTTATCCGGAATCAAAGCAATACCGGGAGATATTTACGAAGCTTGCGATATTGATGGAGCCAATTTGTTACAACGCTTGTTTTATGTGACAATTCCTATGCTGAAAGAGACCTTTATTATTAATATTGTTCTGGTGGTAACAGGCGTATTTAAAATATATGAACTTGTATATCAGATGACAGGCGGAGGACCTGCTCATCAGTCGGAGCTGCTTACCTCATATATGTATTTTACAGTATTTACATCCAGAAGGTATGGATATGGAATGGCAATTGCGGTTGCAATTCTGTTACTTTCAATTCTGGGCTCATTTTCCTATATTAAGATCACAACGAGGAAGCAAAGGAGTTAAACATGAGAAACAAGAGAATATCGATAAAAAAAGTCATTTTTTACATATGTCTGCTGGGATTGATTATTCTTTTGGTCATGCCCATACTGTGGGCTATGTTGCTTTCATTAAAGACAAATAATGAGATTGTCAACAGTCCGCTTTCTTTGCCGCAGACAATAAGCTTTGAAAATTATCAGCGTGCGATCGATACTATTGATTTTTCCAGAATGTATTTTAACACGATTTTACTGGTAGTAATATCTACTTTTTTCAGTATTTTATTTACTTTTATGAGTTCGTTCGCAATTGCCAGAATGGTTTTTCGAAACCATAAGGCATCGGAAACATTGTATCTGTTCCTGCTGGTCGGGATTGGCATTCCTATTTATGTGCTACTGTTTCCGGTATATCGGATTGATTCATTGATGGGAATCCTTGGAACCCGTTTGGGACTGATCCTGCCGTATGTTGCAGTGAACATCTCGTTCAATACCTTACTGTTTACCGGATTTTTGAGAGATATCCCCGGAGAATTGGAAGAAGCAGCAATTATCGACGGCTGCAATCTTTTTAAGCTGTGTACCAAAGTAGTGATTCCGGTCATGAAACCGACGTTCGTGACGATCATTATTTTTAATGCAGTTTATATTTACAATGAGTTCCCATTTGCATCAACCTTTATTCAGAATAATGCCTTAAACACCGTGTCGTTAATGACATCTATGTTTAAAGGACAATATTCCATGGATTACAGTGGGATCATTGCAGCGAGTCTGATGATCATGCTTCCTGAATTGGTATTTTATGTCATTTTGCAGAAGTATATTATAAGTGGTATGACTGCAGGAGCAGTGAAAGGATAAGAAAATGAGAGAAATCGTAAGGCCATCCCTACATTTTACACCACAGAAAGGCTGGATCAATGATCCTAATGGCTTGGTGTTTTTTAAAGGACAATATCATTTATTTTATCAGTATAATCCGTACCATGATAACTGGGACAGTATGCACTGGGGGCATGCGGTAAGCCGGGACCTGATACACTGGGAAGAATTGGAACCGGCACTGGTCCCCGATATGCCATATGATAACGATAAAAACGGCGGATGTTTTTCCGGATCAGTTGTTGTACATGATGATCAGCTATTTTTATTCTATACAGGAAGAACGGAAGATGAAACCGGTATTTTTGAGACGCAAAATCTTGCAGTGTCGAAGGATGGGATACATTTCGTAAAGGCAGAAGAAAACCCGCTGATAAAAGAAGTCCCGGAAAAGGGAGGAAGAGATTTTCGAGATCCCAAGGTGTTTTTCGCACAAGGGAAATGGAGAATGATCTGCGGAGGATCCACCGGAAGAATTGAACATCCGGACAGCCGCGGAAGAATTTATCTTTTCTCTTCTACCGATCTGTACCATTGGGCGTATAGCGGAATTTTGTACGAAGCAGAGCCCGGTGAGGGCAGAATGTTTGAATGTCCGGATGCCTTCTGCCTTGATGATGTCTGGTTTTTGACAACTTCGCCGATGTATGAAAAAGACAGTGTAACGACGCTGTATCTGTCCGGACAGATGGATTTTGACAAATGTGAATTCCATAAAGAGATAAGCGGAACTTTGGATCTTGGAACTCATTATTATGCAGCACAGACATATCCGGTATTGCATGGGGAAATACGGTCTGTTGCCTGGCTGGGCGGCTGGCTGTGGATGCCCTGGATCCGGGATTTCGGTCCGGAGGAAGGGTATCGTGGAATACTGGATGTATCACGAGTGTGGTATTTAGATGATAACAGGCGTTTGTGCGCAAAAGTGGCTGATAAAGTGAAAGCTGAGATGAGGCTCTTCAGCAGAACATTGGAAAAACATTGGGCCGGTGAAAACATACTACCGCAAAGTCAGCCGGTTATGGTAGAACTGAAGGGAAAGCTGCCGGGAGATGGAGAGTTATTGTGTATTGATCTATATGATACAGATAGACATACCGTGACAATATGCTTTGATTCTACAAATAAAGAAATGACCGTGAATTATAACCGTGCAGACAGAGCCTCTAGATATGGTATACGGACTGTGCCCTGTGAAATGATGGAAAAAGAAACAGATATTGATATCCTCATAGACGGAAATACTTTTACATTATTGTGGGAGCATGGTTTGTATCGCTATACAGGAAAATTATACCCACAAGGAAATATAGGCGTAGATATAAAATATAGGGCAAAACGGCATTATGATATTACCTCTCTGGGAGAGATATTGATTGATTTTACCGGAAAAAAAGAGAGTGAAAGACAAACTTTGTCTTATACACAAAATCCGGGAGGTGCACCTGCTAATGTTGTGGTTGCGGCACAACGGCTGGGTGCCCAAACAGCATTTATCGGAAAAATAGGAGAAGACTTCCTGGGTGATTTCTTAAAGGAAACCTTGGATAAATGCGGTGTTTCAACCGAAGGATTAATAAGTGATGCAGACTATTTTACAACACTTGCTTTTGTTAAACTGGCAGATAACGGAGAACGAAATTTTGCGTTTGCCAGAAAACCCGGAGCAGATATCGGACTGAAGGCTGAGGAAGTACGGAAAGATATCATCTGCCAAAGCCGTATTCTTCATGTAGGCTCTTTGTCGTTAACTGATGAAATATCCAGAAATGCAGAGCTTATTGCATTAAAAGCTGCGAAAAATAATGGAACGATTATTTCTTATGATCCGAATTACAGAGCCAGTTTATGGGATTCACAGGAAGAAGCCTGTAAATGGATGAGAAGTATTTTAGAATATGCAGATATCGTTAAAGTATCAGAAGAAGAGATTGAGCTATTAACAGGTTATACGGATGTTCGGAAAGCAGCAGAGAGCATAACAGAGTATGGTGCAAAAATAGTACTCATTACTTTAGGCGAAAAAGGATCGTTTGTATATCTGCAGGATCAGCAGGAAGCATATGTTCCAGGCTATTCCAGCAAAGTTGTGGATACCACCGGTGCTGGAGATTCTTTTATGGGAGGCTTTTTATATAAGATTTGTGAATCCGGTAAGCGTATAGAAGAATATTCTTTACAGGAAATGATAGAATGTGTCCGCTTTGGAAATGCGGTGGCTTCCCTATGTGTTGAGAGAGAAGGAGCAATACCTGCGATGCCTGTAATGGAAGAAGTAATTAAGAGGATCAATAGCTAACATAATCCGATCGATGGACAGTAAGAAGGAGCAACTCTGCAGTGCCGGGAGCTGCTCCTTTTTGATATAATATATTGTCCGGAATATGCTTGCTTTTCACATAAATCATTGTCATAATAGGTGTGTTATAAAGAGATTGGAGAAATATAGAAATGTTATTAGATGTTTTAGGATTACTGTCAGCCTGTTCGTATGCTTTGGACTGTGTGGAGGCAGAACTGGTACATGTGTCTGACAAACATGCGAAGCGTGTGGCATACATGAGTGTCTGCATGGCAGAGCAGATGGGGATCAGCGATGAGAGCCTGCAGGATCTGGCAGCATGTGCCCTGTTGCATGATAATGCACTGACACAGTATATTCAGGAAGAATTACATAAGGATGTTGCAAATGTTCCGCAAGCTTCTCAGGTAGGAATTCACTGTACCCTGGGTGAAAAAAATATACAGAGACTTCCCTTCCATACGGATGTGAAGAATGTAATTCTGTATCACCATGAAAATGCCAATGGGAGTGGACCGTTTGGAAAAACATGGGAAGAGATTCCGCTTTTTTCCCGCATCATTCATTTAAGCGATCTGTTGGACCGGGCGTACGGTGCAAAGGGCTTCACGGAGGATATTTTCAATAAAGCTTGTGGATATCTTCACAAAAACGAAGGAACCGTTGTGGACAAGGAATGTGTGGATGCTTTCCTGCAGGCGTTTCCCCTGCCGCATTTTCTGACACTGGGAGAGGATAGCTTTGAGAAAACTCTGTGGGAGAAAATCCCCCGCATCAAACAGGAGCTAAGCTTCGCACAGATCAAGGAACTGGCCCGTTTTTTTGCACAGATCGTTGATTACAAGTCACCCTTTACCAGCACCCATTCCATTGGTGTGGCGGAGGATGCGGAGCGCCTAAGCCGCTATATGGGCTTTGATGAAGAGACCGTGCAGAAAATGTACCTGGCGGGCGCTTTACATGATATCGGAAAAGTGGCGGTAGGTAATGAGATCCTGGAGAAGCCGGGAAGGCTTACGGAGGACGAATTTGCTGTGATGAAACATCATGCGGCATATACCTATTATATTCTGTCAGGCGTAGATGATTTTGACGAGATCCGCGACTGGGCGGCATTCCACCATGAGCGGCTGGACGGAACCGGATATCCTTTCGGGAAGACCGCCGCAGAACTGAACACGCAGGAGCGCATGATGGCCTGTATAGACATCTATCAGGCACTGACGGAAAGTCGTCCCTATAAACAGGGCATGCCTCACGAAAAAGCTTGTGAGATCCTGTGGGATATGGCGAATAAGGGCTGGCTGGATGAAACGATTGTGAAACAGGTCGAGGATTGCTTTCGGGGATAAAAGATGTGAGGGCGATTATTGCAGGATTAATATGACGCAGATATAGGGAAGGTATAAAGATATGGACAACTTTATAGAAGCTTTGTATGGACAACCGGAAGGAACTATTCCGGAGGAGTATGATTGGTTTGCTCCGCTGTTGGGTGATTGGGAGTTTGATTATAAAGATAAGTTTATAGATGGTGATCATAACAGGCCACAGCGTCAATTAAAGGGAGAGTGGATCTATAGGCGGGTATTGAACGGGATAGGCATTGAAGATATGTTCATATGTCCTTCCAGAGCAACGAGGGAGACTTCTCCACAGCCGGATGGTGAGTATGGTGTTGGACTCAGAATATATAATTCAAAGACCCATTGTTATGATATGGTATATGCATGCAAGAGTAAATTTACAAATTTGTGTTTTACCATGGAAAATGGAATATTGACGGGAACTGTTCTGGAAAATCCCAATCGAAAATGGCGATTTGTGGAAAGAAATGAAAATACATTTCATTGGCAGAATATTACCATTCAGGAGAATGGTGACATTACTGTAAATTGTGAGGTTTTCGGGAAAAGAAAAAGCGAGGAAGCGTAAAACATGAACGTTATAGACATTATGAAGCGCCCTGCGGCCTATGCCAGTGGCTATGAAAATATCCCGGGAGAGGAACAGAACCGGGCAAAACAGCTTTGCTGGGAATATAACCGGACAGCTCCGAAGGAACAGCAGAAGCGGCGGGAAATCTTACAGGAGCTTTTGGGGACCTGTCATCCGATGACAGGCATTGAACCGGATTTTCACTGCGATTACGGATTTAATATTCATACCCACGGACTTACAGTCATCAATTATAACTGTGTCATTCTGGATACCTCACCCGTCAATATCGGTGCGGGTGCATTTATCGCGCCCGGCGTCTGTCTGGCCTGCTCCGGACATGCGGTTGACCTGGGACAGCGCAGTCAGGGAATCGGTACTTCTGCACCCATCACGCTGGAAGAAAATGTATGGATCGGGGCGAATACCACAGTCTGCGGCGGTGTGACTATCGGAGCAGGATCTGTGATCGGCGCCGGAAGTGTAGTCACTCATGATATTCCGGCGGGAGTGATTGCAGCAGGCGTTCCCTGCCGGGTGATCCGTCCCATTACGGAGAAAGATAAGATCCGGCCGGAGGACATTCTTTTCTAAAAAAGATGACGATAGCCCCACTCTTATGTTATTATGGTGGAAAATAATACAAAGGAGTGGGGAGAATATGTTTACAAAAAGGAGTTGGGAATCCTTTTATTCCGGTCTCGTTATGGTGGGACTGGTATTTATGGTGTTCCCGGTTATTTATTTCTGCGGTGCGACAAAGGAGAAGCAGATCCTGCCGCCGCTTATCATGTTTCTGCTAGGTCTGGTGATCTTCGTGATTAGTGTTCACTTTTCTGTCAAATACCACAAGGAGAAAACGAAATACACCAAGTATAAGATCGACAAATCTCTGACCTACACATTCACCTTAACTTACGGGGATAAGGTGGAGACCGTCACGGATTTTTCCCAGATCGAATATGCCATCAAGTGGCTGGCGAAATACCGGACGGGCCATGTGGAGATCGCAGTCACGCCTACTATGGGAAGCCTGAAAAAGTTCTACATCTGCTACACCGACAAAGATCCGTACATTCACATGCTGATCGAGCAGGAGAGAGAAGACGGCGTGGGATATTGGGAAGAACGGGGAGATTCTTACAAGATTCCCATTATGACACTCGAGCGGCTCTATGTGAAACATAAGATGATTTCGTTTGATTACCTGAACCGCAGGGAGACTGGTGTGGATGCAAGGGAGGGACTGATCTTATGATGCAGCGTTGGCGGGAAAAATTAAAATACATAGAGGCTGGTCTGATCGTTACCTCACTTATCATGTTTGTAGTATCCTTATTTGTGGATTATGAAAATACCGGATTAGAGGCTGCGATACTTATCATCGGAACGGCGGTAATTTCTGTTATAGCAGAGAAAATCAATAAAAAAGAAATCGAGAAAATGAAACGCCAGGAAGAGGAAGAACTGAAAGATATTATCTGAGAATAAATCCTGTTTCCCAAAGGAAGAATGATTGACACGGAGGTTAGTGAGTGCTAACCTTAGGAAGAGATTTTGAAAACTTTGGGAGTGACAATATATGGATCTGGCATTCTGGCTGGCGATTGCAGCAGCGATCCTGTGCGTTGCTGTCGCCATTTACGGTGAAAGTAAAAAGGATAAAAAATAGGGAAAAGAATGACACTTCAGCAATTAAAGTATGTAATAACGGTAGCAGAGACCGGCACCATCACGGAAGCAGCCAACAGGCTGTATGTTTCACAGCCCAGTTTAACCAACGCGATCCACGAGTTGGAAAAGGAAATGAATATTGTTATTTTCAACCGGACCAACAAGGGGATCACGCTTTCCAAAGAGGGAGATGACTTTTTGGGATATGCGAGACAGGTGCTGGAGCAGGCGGCGATCCTTGAGGATAAATACAAGGGAAATCCCGGGGGCAAAAAACAGTTCTGCGTATCCACCCAGCATTATTCCTTTGCCGTCAACGCATTCGTGGACCTGATCAAACAGTACGGGCAGGAAGAATACGATTTCAGCCTGCGGGAGACACAGACCTATGAGATCATAGAAGATGTGGCGCGTCTGCGCAGCGAGATCGGAATCCTGTTTTTGAATGATTTCAATGAAGCGGTACTCAGCAAGCTGTTGAAATCCCATGATCTGGAATTCCACCAGTTGTTTGTTGCCAGTCCCCATGTATTTATCAGCAGAAAACATCCGCTGGCGGGTAACAGCATAATTACGAACGAAGAACTGGAAGAATACCCGTACCTGTCTTTTGAACAGGGAGAGCACAATTCCTTTTATTTTTCAGAGGAAATCTTCTCTGATTTTGAACGCAGGAAAAATATCCGTGTGCGGGACAGAGCGACACTGTTCAATCTGCTGATCGGCCTGAACGGTTACACCGTGTGCAGCGGCGTGATCGATAAAAAATTAAACGGAAAAGATATTATCGCCGTGCCACTGGCAGATGAGAGTGACATGCGGATCGGTTATATCACACACAGAAAAGGAATGCTCAGCAGACTGGGTACTACCTACCTGGAAGCACTGCAGAAGTATTTAGGATGAATGGGTTGTCCATAGCTTTAAACTATGGACAACCCTTATTTTTACGTATTTTGCGGATTTCATCATTTCTCTTATAATGAGGACAATTCAAAAAACGACAAAGAAATGGAGAGAATGACAATGAGCAATTTACAGACACCTTTTCGCTATGATTTCGTAGGAAGTTTTTTAAGACCGGAGAAGTTGAAGAAAGCAAGAAGACAGTTCAATGAAGGAAAGATCGATGCTGCGGCACTGAAGAAAGTGGAAGATGAAGCCATCACAGAGCTTGTGAGCAAGATCAAAGAGCTGGGCTATCATGTGATCACAGACGGTGAATTCCGCAGAGCCACCTGGCATCTGGATTTCATGTGGGGATTCGACGGCATCGGCCATACCCCTACCAAGACGGGACTTCCGTTCCACGGCGAGGCGGCCATGGTGGATGATACCTATATTGTAGGCAAGATCGGACTGACCGGGGAGCATCCTTTTGTAGATCATTTCCGGTTTGTAAAAGCATTAGAGGATGAAAATACCGTAGCAAAGCAGACCATACCTTCTCCCGCCCAGTTTCTGGCACAGTTTACCATGCCCTTTAACCGAGGCTGCACAGAGAAGCATTATCCGAATGAGCAGGAACTGGTAAATGACATCGTGGCGGCCTACGGAAAAGTGATCGATGATCTCTATGCGGCAGGATGCCGGAACTTACAGCTGGATGACTGCACCTGGGGCATGTTCGCAGACAAGATCGGTCATACCCTGTACGGAACCACCAGAGAGGGAATTGTGGAGTTCCAGAAAGCCCACAAGGATATTAACAATAAGGTGATCGCCAATGCACCGAAGGATATGATCATCAACACCCATGTATGCCGCGGTAATTTCCATTCCACCTACGCAAGCGAGGGTGCCTATGATTCCGTAGCGGATATCCTGTTCGGAGAAGAGGATGTGAATGCCTATTTCCTGGAGTTTGATGATGAGAGATCCGGCGGTTTCGCACCTTTGGCCAAGGTATCCGGGGAGAAAAAGGTCGTTCTGGGACTGATCACTACCAAGTCTCCCGTACTGGAGGACAAACAGCTTGTCATTGACAGAATCCATGATGCGGCAAAATACATTCCACTGGAAAGATTATACTTAAGCCCCCAGTGCGGATTTGCTTCCTGCGAGATCGGCAACAAGCTGACCGAGGAAGAACAGTGGGCAAAACTCCGACTTGTGAAAGAGGTGGCGGAGGAAGTCTGGGGAAAATAAATAAACGTGGTTCCGGCGATTACCAGAGAGGTGGTCGCCGGAATTTTAATTATATTCAATTGTCTCATTTTTCTGGATAGGCTATAATATACCTATGGTTATCCCTGTTTAACATTTTCTAAATGGGGATTTTTGAAATATTTTGAATATGAAAAATAATACGGAGGAAGCAGAAACATGAATAAACAAACAGCCCATTACCATCTTCCCGGTCTGTTTGAATTCTATGAATTATACAGAATGTTCCTGCCGTTGTTTCGGGAGCATCGAGAATATTTTTACGACTGGTGCGACATCGGTTCCATCTACGGGGCCCCGCCGGACTGCATCTGGGGAGGCGGCCGGGTCTCACTGGAGGATCACGACGCAGGAGAAGTGCTGGCACTGTTACAGGAATACGGGATCTCAGCCCGTCTGACCTTCAGCAATTCAAAGCTTATCGAAGAACATCTTTCCGACAGAAAATGCAATGAACTCTGTGCCCTGTTTGCGGAAAATACAGAGCCGAAAAACGGCGTGATCGTCCATTCGGAACTGCTGTTACAGTATTTGAAAAGTCATTATCCGCAACTTTATCTGATATCCTCCACCACAAAAGTACTGACGGATTTTGAAGCGTTAAAAAAGGAAACAGACAGAGAAGATTTTCGCTACGTCGTACCGGATTTCCGCCTGAACAAGGCTTATGAAAAATTAAATACGCTGACAGAATCACAGAAAGACAAAGTGGAGTTTTTGTGCAATGAGTGCTGCTATTTTGGCTGCAAGGACAGGAAGGAATGCTACGAAGCCGTCAGCCGCAGGAATCTGGGAGAGGAGCCGGATTTTAGTTGTACCTCACCGGGGGCGGAGGAGGGCTATCGTTTCTCCAAAGTTATGAAAAATCCCGGATTTATCAGTGTGGGAGATATTCAGAAGATCTATCTGCCTATGGGATTTTCCAATTATAAGATCGAGGGCCGAGGACTGGGCAGTGCACTGGTTCTGGAATTTTTACTGTATTATATGACGAAACCGGAGTACCAGCTGCAGGTCAGAGAAGAAATCTATCTGGACAATATGCTGGATCTGTTTTAATAAATGAAATCAAAAGATGAGGAATGCTGTCATGGAAAATGCTGTCATGGAATACGAAACCAATGAACCAAAGCATATCAAAGTAAGAGGTGCAAAGGTTCATAACCTGAAAAATATAGATGTGGATGTTCCCCTACACAAAATCGTGGGGATCGCCGGGGTATCCGGTTCGGGGAAATCTTCGCTGGCATTGGGTGTCCTCTATGCAGAGGGCTCCAGACGTTATCTGGAATCCCTGTCCACGTATACGAGAAGACGCATGACAGGTGCGGCGAAAGCACAGGTAGATGAAGTACTCTATGTTCCTGCGGCGCTGGCATTGCATCAGCGCCCCGGAATTCCCGGGATCCGCAGTACCTTTGGAACCGGAACGGAGCTTTTGAACAGTCTGCGTCTGATGTATTCCAGACTGGCATCCCACCGCTGCCCCAACGGACATTATGTGCCGCCGACCCTGAAAGTAGCGGCGGAGCAGGAGATCCTGTGCCCGGAATGCGGAGCAAAGGTGCATGCTCCCAGTGCAGAAGAACTGGCATTCAATTCCCAGGGAGCCTGTCCGAAGTGCGGTGGTACGGGAAGTGTGCGGACCGTGGATCTGGATTCTCTGGTGCCGGATGATTCCCTAAGCATTGATGAGGGAGCGGTAGCACCCTGGAACAGCCTCATGTGGTCATTGATGACGGATGTCTGCCGGGAAATGGGAGTGCGGACAGATGTACCCTTCCGAGAACTGACAGACCGGGAAAAAGAGATCGTTTATCACGGACCCGCGGAGAAGAAACATATTTTCTATAAGGCGAAGAAGACCAATCAGGCGGGAGAACTGGACTTTACGTATTTTAATGCGGTATACACGGTAGAGAATGCTCTGGCAAAGGTAAAAGATGAAAAGGGCATGAAACGTGTGGAAAAATTCTTAAAGGAGGATATCTGCCCGGAATGCGGCGGCAGCAGACTTTCGGAAGCTGCCAGAGCACCGAGACTTAGGGGGATAGGGCTGGCACAGGCCTGCCAGATGCCCCTGAAAGAATTGGTGGACTGGGTAGCGGGAGTGCCGGATTCTCTGCCGGAAGAGATGCACCCCATGGCGGAATCCATCTGTGAATCTTTCCAGACTGTGGCGAAAAGGCTGATGGATCTGGGACTTTCTTATTTGTCTCTGGACCGTGCGGCAGCCTCCCTGTCCACTGGGGAAAGACAGCGGATGCAGCTGGCCCGGGCGGTGCGAAACCGTACCACCGGGGTACTCTATGTGCTGGACGAGCCCTCCATCGGTCTGCATCCTTCGAATATCGTGGGACTGAATGCCGTGATGCATGATCTAATTGCTGATGGCAATTCCATCATTTTGGTAGATCATGATACCCAGATATTATCCGAAGCGGACTGGCTGATCGAGATGGGACCGGAAGCCGGTGCCGGAGGCGGCTATGTGATCACACAGGGTACGATTCCACAGGTAATCGCAAAAAAAGAGTCCATGATCGGTCCTTTTCTGGCGCAGACTGCGGATATGCGTATCCGTAAGCCCATCACCCGGGAGGAAATATTTGCACCGGGAAAGCTTCATTTGTCCACAGATGCCATCCATACGGTAAAACCTCTGGAAATAGATATTCCCAAAGGAAGACTTACGGTCGTTACCGGTGTCTCCGGCTCCGGGAAGACCACCATGGTGCTGGAAAGCCTGATTCCCGGACTGGAAGCAAAGTTAAACGGCGAACATTTGCCCGGCCATGTAAAAAGTATCACCGCAGAGGGCATCGCCCATGTAAAACTGATCGATGCATCCCCCATCGGCATCAATGTGCGGTCCACGGTGGCTACTTATGCCAATGTGCATGACGAACTGCGGAAGATCTATGCGAAAACCGCGGATGCAAAAAATAAGAAATATAAGGCGGGAGATTTTTCTTACAATACCGGAAAATTAAGATGCCCGGTCTGCGACGGCACCGGACAGATCAGTCTGGACGTGCAGTTTCTGCCGGATGTGGATGTGCCCTGCCCGGAGTGCGGTGGTTCCCGCTATGCCAGAGAAGCATGGGACATCTGCTATGAGAACAAACGGGGGAAACGTTATTCTCTGCCGCAGATGATGGAGATGGATGTAACGACGGCATTGCAGGCGACAGAGGATTGGAAAGTCGTGCATCAGCGGCTGGAAGTCCTGAAAAATCTGGGACTGGGATATCTGACTCTGGGAGAAGAGACACCCAGCCTTTCCGGCGGGGAAGCCCAGCGGCTGAAGCTGGCCAGTGAACTGGGCAGAGGACAATCAGATTCCGTATTTGTATTCGACGAACCGACGATCGGACTGCATCCGTTAGATGTACAGACCCTGTTGCAGGTATTTCAGACGCTGGTAGACAATGGGGCAACGGTACTTGTCATTGAACATGATCTGGATGTGATCCGCAATGCCGATTACATCATTGATATGGGACCCGGTGGCGGAGAAGATGGCGGCAGAGTCGTTGCCGTGGGAACTCCGGAGCAGATCAAGGCAGATGCCGACAGCATTACGGGAAAATATCTGTAAAAAATCAAAAACCCGGATACGGCAGAGGCATCCGCTCACCGTACCTGGGTTTAAAAAACTGATTTTTACAGAATCACCTGCTCCAGCTTCTCACGGAAGTCTGCTTCGGACATGGCACCGACGAAGTTGGCCACGGGTTGTCCGTCTCTGAAGATCACAAAATTCGGAATGCTTGCCACGCGGTACTTCTGGGCGATGGTCATGTTCTCATCCACATTGATCTTGCCGACCTTTACTTTTCCCTCGTAAGCTTCTGCCAGCTTTGCCACGGTAGGAGCCATCATCTTGCAGGGATTGCACCAGTCTGCGTAGAAATCTACCAGAACGGGCAGAGGGGAGTTCAGAACTTCTTCCTCAAAATTAGCAACGGTAAACGTATATTCCATAAGTATCCTTCCTTTCTGTTATCTGTTGTTGATAGTATCTCAAAAATAAGATTCTATATTCGGGGCCTTATCTGTAAATAATATATTTGCAGATGGGATTGCCAACGGAGGAAAACTTTTCCTCGTATTCGGTCATGACGTTCCCCTCCATCAGCGCGGCATCGTTATGCAGATCGTAGGTGATCACCTGCGCTTTCCATCCGGCGGGCTCCAGTTCCTCTACTGCAAAATCAAACAACGGGCGGTTATCCGTCTTGAATTCCAGCGTACCCTCTTTTTTCAGGATCACATCATAGCGGGCCAGAAACTGTCTCGAAGGAAGTCTTCTCTTCGCATGACGGTCCTTGGGCCAGGGATCGGAGAAATTCAGATAAATGCGGTCCACTTCACCTTTTCCGAATACCTTATCGATGTCTTCTGCATCCATACGGATGAATTTCAGGTTGGGAAGCTCGTCCTCTTCCATTTTCTGGATCGCGCGGAGCAATACGCTGGAATATTTTTCAATTCCCACATAATTAATCTGCGGATTCTGCTTTGCAAGGGTATGTAGGAAACGTCCTTTTCCCATACCGATCTCAATATGGATCGGATGATCGTTTCCGAAAATCTC
Source organism: Waltera sp. (assembly GCF_046969025.1). NCBI lineage: Bacteria > Bacillati > Bacillota > Clostridia > Lachnospirales > Lachnospiraceae > Waltera > Waltera sp. The sequence continues at coordinate 27,194 of NZ_JBKVQF010000022.1, forward strand.
ATGCCAGGTTCCGGGGCATGCTTCCAGGGTATCTTCCGGTACGACATAGGGACTTTCCGCAATAACTTCCCGGGAACCGGTAATATTTCGTAACCTCATGGTAATCTCAGCCTTTCTTATAGTAATCTGTATTGTCAATGTACTTTATCTGAGAAAGCTTGTCAAGTCACAGGCCGGGGGATTATACTGGCAGTAGGAGGAGAAAATTTATGAAATGGATGATTGCATCGGATATTCACGGATCGGCATATTACTGTCGAAAACTGTTGGAAGCATATACGGAGGAAGGGGCCGACAGGCTGCTTTTACTGGGGGATATTTTATACCACGGCCCCAGAAATGATCTGCCCAGAGATTATGCGCCCAAGGAAGTGATCGCTTTATTGAACGAGCGGAAAAATGATATCTACTGTGTACGCGGTAATTGCGATACGGAGGTGGATCAGATGGTGCTGGAATTTCCGGTGCTGAGTGATTATTGTGTACTTGCGGAAGGGACGCAGGCAATCTATGCCACCCATGGACATATCTATAATGAGCAGAAACTGCCGCCATTGCATTCCGGAGATATTTTACTGCACGGTCATACTCATGTGCCGAAATGCGTTGTTCATGAGACAGAGCAGTATATCTGCATGAATCCGGGGTCCGTGTCGATTCCCAAGGAAGAAAGCTGGCACGGATACATGATCTGGGAAGGCAAAAATTTTGTGTGGAAAGACTTCGACGGACAGGAACATTTACGGTATTCCGTATAGAGAATGACAGCGTTCGCAGAAGGTCTTAAAAAGAATTAAAAAATAGAGATAAGACTTTGGTTTTTAGGTAAAATGGTGTATGATAAAGAATGCGCATTATCATACACCATTTTATTTTGAAGATATCAGGAAGGATTTATACATGCAGTTTTTCAGGCATTTTTCATATAGAAGTTTTTTAACCAGGGCAGTGATGGGAATCAGCGCTCTCTGCCTTTTTGCATCTCAGGGGCTTAGTGTCTCTGCTGCAACGATCAAAGAAGAGAACATCGCCCGCAATCAGGCACAGGCCATTCAGTCCAATGAAGTGGCAAACTGGCCTACGGGACCGGTAGTCAGCGCAGGATCCGCCATTTTGATGGATGCGGATACCGGAGCGATCCTTTATGCCAAAAATATCCATCAGCAGGAATACCCTGCCAGTACCACCAAAATTCTGACAACATTGATAGCATCCGAGCGCTGCAGCATGGATGAGATCGTGGATTTCTCCTATGATGCGGTACACGATATTGATCCCGGAAGCAACCATATCGCTATTGACCCCGGCGAGCAGCTGACCATGGAGGAATGTCTGAATGCCATTCTGATCCGCTCCGCCAATGAAGTTTCTTTCGCGGTAGCAGAGCATATTTCCGGAACGACCTGGCAGGACTTTGCACCGATCATGAATGAAAGAGCCAAGGAACTGGGGTGTGTTGATTCCAATTTCGTCAATCCCAACGGACTTCCCAATGAGGATCATTACACCAGTGCCTATGACCTGGCGATGATCGGAAGAGCTTTTTTTGCCAACGAAGCGCTGTGTAAAATGACAATGACACATATGCTGCACATTTTGCCGTCGGAACGCCAGCCGGATGATATTATGGAAGTCAACAAGATGGAACTGATCCCCGGCGGTAAATATGCATATCCGTATCTGGTAGGCTGTAAGACCGGTTACACCGATGTTGCCCGCAGTACACTGGTGTCCTGTGCGGAAAAAGACGGCATGAAGCTGATCTGTGTGGTCATGAAAGACGAAAATCCGAATTACTATGAAGATACAATCACTCTGTTTGATTATGGTTTCAGCAATTTTCAGAGAGTGAACATTTCTCAGACAGAGACCAAGTATAATATCGAGAATGCAGGATCTTTTTACAGTGGGAATGATATTTTCGGCAACTCCAAACCGATTCTGGAACTGAACCAGACGGACAGCATCACTTTGCCGAACACCATCACCTTTCAGGATGCGGTGTCCAGTATTTCCTATGATAATACAGAACCAGGACAGGTGGCTGTGATCACTTATACTTACAATGATGTGGTACTGGGAACGGCATCCCTGGATTTTACGGCAGCGGAAAAGGGCAGTAGTGTCTTCCGGGAAAATACGGCAGAGACCACGGAGTCTGCAGAGGAAAGCGGTGCAACCGATGAAACGCAGTCAGGCACAACGACCACAGAGGCAGACAATACAGAGACAACCGAAACAGCAGGAGATAACACCGGAAACAATGGTGGAATTCCAACGGTTGCACAGGAGACATCCCCGGAGGAGGAAAACAGCACTTCCGGCGGTCCTGCGGTTATTTTCATTAATGTGGTAAAAGTATTTTTCTGTATCGTGGGAATTGCGGTATTGATCTTCCTTGCACTGTTATTACGTACGTTTTTCAAGAATTATCATTTTGCCCACCGCAGTACCCGCCTGACCTGGAGATTTAACCGCAGAAGAAATCGTTCCAGATCCCGGTATCGTTCGGTGGATCAGGACCTTCGTAACAGACGCAAAGAAGCAATCCGACAGGCGAAAAAACGTCAAAAACCCAAGAAGTCATCCCACTTTCGCGGGTAGTATTCCGAAGGGGAGATTTCCATACATTTTGCCCAGTTTGATTTTGACATATCAATGGGTACTATGGTACACTGAATAAGAAAAAAGTGGGGTAGTGTACCCGGGGAAATGAGAAGCTTAGGATAAGAAAAGGTTAAGGGAGCGAAATACCTTGGATAAGAGTGAATATAAATTAAGAGCGGAAGAAATCAAAGACTTGATCAGCCGTGGGGAGTATGCGCAGGCTGCGGAGATTGCGGATACCATTGACTGGCGCAGAGTCAAAAGTGTTATGATGCTGTGCACCATCAGTGACCTTTACAAGATCAATCGAAGATACGAGGATGCCAGAGATATGCTGCTTCTGGCATATGAACGCCGTCCGGGAGGAAGGACGATCTGCTATTCTCTGTGCGAACTTTCCATTAAAATGGAAGAGTATGTACAGGCTATCGAGTATTACAAAGAGTTTGTGCAGGTAGCGCCCAAGGATCCCGGCAGATATATTTTGCAGTACAAATTATATGAGGCGCAGGATGTCAGTCTGGAAGAGCGCATTGCTGTTCTGGAAGAACTGAAAAAGAGAGATTACAGAGAAAAATGGGCATATGAGTTGGCTTATCTATATCATAGAGTAGGACTTGCTGCCAGATGTGTAGAGGAATGTGATGAGCTGATCCTTTGGTTTGGCGAGGGCAAATACGTTATCAAGGCAATGGAGCTGAAAATGCTCCATCAGCCGCTAACACCGGAACAGCAGGAAAAATACGATCATCGTTTTGACGCGCCCGGTACGCAGCAGTATTCTCAGAATTATGCGCAGGATCCCGGTTATGGACAGAACGAAACTTATGATCCGAATCAGGGCTATGTGCAAGACGGAAGTTACGACCCGAATCAGGGCTATGCACAGGGCGGAAGTTATGACCCGAACCAGGGCTATGCACAGGATGGAAGTTATGACCCGAATCAGGGCTATGCACAGGATGGAAGTTACGATTCCAATCCGGACAATGTGCAGGAGGGGGCTTATGATCAGGTGATTGATGACACCAGAGTCTATGAACCGGTGCAGCCGGTACAGCCCCAGCAGGCACCCGCGCAGCCGGCGGAAGATGATTTCGACATTCATGTGAAGACCATGGATGTGGGACAATATAATACGATCAATCTACAGGCAGAACTGGCAGCAGGCCTGCGGGAGGTACTGAGTGAGGACCATGCGAAGGAGACTTCGGATTCCATTACCCGTTCTATCGTGGCACCCATGATCGATCCCGGGGATTCCGATACGGAGTCTCTGGATTATCCAGAGATCGCAGATGTCAGTGAAGACGATCTGGAGCCGGAGACGGAGCAGATGGAGAGCTCGGAAGTATTCTTTGGGGAGACCGGAGAAATCGGCGATCTGTCACAGGTGCCCCAGGTAGAGACGGAAGAGATTCTGCCGGAAGAGCCTGTTGTTGCAAGAAGAACCGATGTAGTACCGGAGCTATCTGAAGTACAGAAGACACCGGAAGTACAGGAAATCGTGAAGGAACCGGAAACACAGAAAGTACCGGAAGCTCCCGTAGAGCCACCCAAGGAACTGGCCGATGTGCTGGCACAGGAATCCGACGGTCAGATCAGCCTGGTAATGCCGGAGGCAGAGAGCATTGAGAAACAGATCACCGGCCAGATGAATATCGAGGATATTCTGGCAGAGTGGGAACGCAAGAAGAAGGAGAATCTGGAGAAGAGAGAAGAAGAGGTTCGCCAACATGTATTACAGCAGACCGGAGCCATGTTCACGGAGTTTGAGCAGGCGGTAAGAGACGGATTGCTGGAAAAACTGGAAAAAGAAAAAGCTGCGGACACGGCAGATACCGTGGCAGAAGATACAACAGATACCGATGAGGTAGAAGAGCTGGAAGAGATCACGGAAGAGCCTGCCACAGAGGAACCCGTGGAAGAACTGACGGAGGCTGCTCCTGCAGAGGAAGCGGAACAAGAGCCTGTAGAAGAGCTTCCGGAAGAGGATACTGTAGAAGAACTCGCGGAAGAACCTGCATATGAGCCGGAAGCAGAAGAATTTGAGGAATCTGCGGAACCGGAAGCAGAAATCTATGAGCAGGAAGAAATCGTAGACGAGGAACAGGCAGAACCGGAAGGAGCAATGGATGACGAGTCTGTAGAGGAGCCCGCGGCGGAAGCAGTAGAATCGGCAGATGAGGAAACAGCCAGGGAAGAGATAGAACTGACGGCTGAGGAAACGCCGGAAGCCGGGGAAGCACCGGAACAGCCGGAGCGCCCCGCAGTAGAGCGAGACAAAGCAAAGGTTCGTGCGCTTACCAGAGAAGAGAGAGAGCTGTATGCACCCTTTATCCAGAGCAGATCTGCCAGAGAGCAGTTAGTCAAGGCCATTGATAATATCAGTCTGGCAGCCTACACCGGCAACGTGATCATCACTGGAGAAGAGGGTATGGATACCTTATCTCTGGCGAAGAACATGGTTCGCGAAATTCAGGCAACCGACAGCAATTTCTCCGGAAAAGTGGCAAAGATCTCTGGACATGCATTGAATAAAAAGGATACTGCAGATACCTTATCCAAGCTGAAAAACGGCGCGCTGATCATTTGCAAGGCATCCGAAATGAACGATGCTACGGCAAATGTACTTCACAAGGCATTGCAGCAGGAGAGTCAGGGAATCGTAATTATTCTGGAAGATACGAAGAGGGATATTGATAAATTCCTCGAGAAACATGAAAAATTGAGAGAGTGCTTTACCGCACGAATGGATGTGGAAGCCCTCAGCAATAACACGCTGGTGGCATTCGGCAAACAGTATGCACGGGAGATGGAATACTCTATTGACGAACTCGGAGAGCTGGCGTTACATACCAGAATCGAAGATATGCAGACGATAGATCATGTGGTTACGGTAGTGGATGTAAAGCAGATCGTGGATGAAGCGATCGCTCATGCAAATAAAAAGACATTGAAGCATTTCTTCGATGTCCTGTTTGCCAAGAGATATGACGATGAGGATATGATCATCCTCACCGAGAAAGACTTTGTATAGCGGGAGGCGCGGTCATGACGAAGGAGAAGGTATTTATTTCCGAAGCAGATCAGTATCTTTTTGCCCAGGGGACCCATTATGATATTTACAAAAAACTGGGTGCACATTTGTCGGTGGAAGACGGCGTGCAGGGAGTCTATTTCGGAGTATGGGCACCAAATGCAGCACAGGTGAATGTCATTGGCACATTCAATGAATGGAATGAGGAATCCCATCCCATGCAGAAGCTGGGAGAAGGCGGTATCTGGGGGCTGTTCATTCCCGGCGTGGAAGAGGGAACGATGTATAAGTTCCTGATCTATGCAAGGGATGGCAGAAAGCTCTACAAAGCCGATCCTTTTGCCAATTATGCGGAGTACCGGCCGGGTACGGCATCTATCGTCACCGATATTACAGGCTTTGACTGGAGAGATTCCAAGTGGATGGAAGCCCGGGACAAAAAGGATATGAATAAAGAGCCTATGGCGATCTACGAATGCCATATTGGTTCTTTTATGAAGCATCCTAACAACGGTACCGCCGAAGGATTCTACAATTACCGGGAGTTTGCGGACCGGATCATAGAATATCTGAAGGAGATGAAGTATACCCATGTAGAACTGATGGGTATTGCAGAGCATCCGTTTGACGGTTCCTGGGGATATCAGGTGACCGGCTACTATGCACCGACTTCCCGTTACGGAACGCCGAAAGATTTCATGTACCTGATCAACGAACTGCACAAGGCCGGAGTCGGCGTGATTCTGGACTGGGTACCTGCGCATTTTGCAACTGATGCCCATGGCTTGGCTGAATTTGACGGTCAGTGCATTTTTGAACATCCCGATCCCCGTCTGGGAGAGCATCCCGAATGGGGAACCAAAATCTTCAATTACGGCAAAAATGAAGTAAAGAACTTCCTGGTAGCCAATGCCTTGTTCTGGCTCAGAGAGTTCCATGTGGACGGCATCCGTGTAGATGCGGTGGCATCCATGCTATATCTGGATTATGGTAAAAAAGAAGGTGAGTGGCTGCCGAATAAATTCGGTGGCAACAAGAATCTGGAGGCCATTGAGTTCTTCCACCATCTGAATTCTGTCATCCGTGGAACGTATCCCGGATTTGTGACAATTGCCGAGGAATCCACGGCGTGGCCGAATGTGACCAGCGATATCGGAGGCGAGGGATTAGGCTTCTCCTTTAAATGGAATATGGGCTGGATGCATGATTTCTGTGAATACATGAAGCTGGATCCTTTGTATCGTAAGGGCAATCATTACGCTATGACCTTTGCCATGAGCTACAATGACAGTGAGAACTACATTCTGCCCCTGTCTCATGACGAAGTGGTACATCTGAAGTGTTCCATGGTAAATAAGATGCCAGGTTATACTGCGGATAAATACGCAAATCTGCGTGTGGGCTATACCTACATGTTCGGACATTCCGGCAAAAAGCTGCTGTTCATGGGACAGGATTTCGGACAGGAGCGTGAGTGGAGTGAAGAGCGCGAACTGGACTGGTATCTGTTAGGCGAGAAGCTGAATCAGGGCGTACATACCTATGTAAAGGAACTGTTGGAACTGTACCGCAAGTATCCTGCAATGTATGAGATCGACAATACCTGGGACGGTTTCGAGTGGATGAATGCGGATGATGCAGAACACAGCACCTATTGTTTCGTGAGAAAAGGTTCCAGCGGCAAAAACAATCTGCTGTTTGTATTGAATATGACTCCGATGAAATGGGAGAATTATACCGTACCCGTGCCGAAAAAGAAGAAATATAAGCTGCTGCTCAACAGTGATGAGGAACGTTTTGGCGGCTGGGGCAATGAGATTCCCGCAGAGATCATGGCAGAGAAAAAACCTTACCATTACAAGGATTATTCTATCAGCTTTGATCTGCCCCCTTATGGAGCTGCTGTATTTCTGTTCTAAGTCCGGTTAAGAAATTATAAGAAACGACCGAAATAAAAGATGAGTGTGACCAAAAGGTGCACTCATCTTTTTTCTTAACTATTCAGAGACATGTAAATATCACTAAGGCCTCTTTGAATGCTTGTATTCGTAAGAGGATTTAGTGATATTTATAGGGCGATATAGCCTCAATGGGCAAAAGGAAAGTTCTGAAAGAGCGATTTTGCGAATGAGTCTCTGAATAGTTATTTCAAGAGTTATTACCAGGAAGGACGACAAGCGTGAAGATAACATTTCAGAATCAGACGGTAACTGATACAGAAAATAGAACAGAAAGTATCCAGACGGAGAAAAATACCTGGGGCAGAGATAAAATACAGCGCAATAAAAAAAGTGTGAATGCAAATACTTTTGGAGCCGTATACGAGAGTGGGCAGATCCCAATGCCTGTGGGAAATGAAGAGAATAATAAGGGAAAATCCCTGATTGAACTGCAGCAGGATGCCGGGAACACCAATGTGGCATTACAGCAGGATTACATGACACTACTGTCACATACTATGTCCCAGGAGGATTATGCGAAGGCTTGTGAGGACGGATTTGACCCCAGAGAACTGGATCAGGATACCGCAGTTACCATCGTGGACAGGATCAAAGCAGAACTGGTGCGTTCCGGACAGAACATTGCCGGATACACGGACGACATAGATCTGGACACCCTGGCGGCAGCTGTGGGCAGCGATACACTGGCACAAAGTATTGAAGAACAGTTCCGGGCAACGGATATACCTCTGACTCCTGAAAATGTAGATGAATTAAAAACCGCCTGGGAGCTGGCATCTTCTCTGCAGCAGCCCCAGGAAGGCGAGGTCGGGTATCTTGTAGATAATGGATTGGAGCCGGAGATCTGGAACTTGTATGTGGCAGAGAACAGCGGTGCGAAAGTACAGCAGAATACCGTACCGCAGGAATTGCAGGACCAGATGGATAAGGTGATCACGGATGCCGGCCTGCCGGTCAATGATGAGAATCGCCAGAAAGCGCAGTGGCTGGTGGGAGCAGGTTTGCCACTGACAACGGATACCCTGCAGCAGCTGGCAGAACTGGATACGATTGACTATCCCGTCAGTGAGGATGCTTTTGCACAGGCAGCGGCATCGGCACTCGCGGAGGGGAAATCCCCTGTTCATGCGAATCTGGCACGGCAGGAAAATATATACGAGAAAGCCACAGAAATGGTACAGGACTGGTTCTCGGATGCAAAATGGGATGTCACGGCGGAGAATCTGGCGGCCAGAAAACAACTGGAAGAGATCCGGCTGCGCATGACAGCGGAAGTGAATGTGAAACTCTTACAGAGTGATTTTTCCATTGATACGGCCCCTATGGAGCAGCTGATCGAAGCACTGCGTAGAGCGGAGGCAGAAGTTGCGGATAAGTATTTCCCCAACGATGCGGATGCCGTGGCAAAATATGAGACCTATACACAGACCGTACAGGTGACAAACGAACTGCCGGGACTGCCGGTCAGCGTGTTGGGACCCTATAGCCTGGAACAGAAAGTTTCTCAGGAGACCGTGGCAGAATTTCACAGCGAAGGTAAGGCGTTGCAGACGGCCTATACAGAAGCAAATGAACGTTATGAGACACTGATGACAGCCCCCAGAAGAGATCTGGGGGACAGCATCCGCAAGGCATTTTCCAATGTAGATGACATTCTGACAGATATGTCATTGGATAAAACACTGGAGAACCAGCGGGCGGTCCGCATCCTCGCGTATAACCGGATGGAGATTACTGCAGAAAATATCGAGAGAGTCAAAGAAGCAGACAAACAGGTCACTGCAGTGATTGAGAAACTGACACCGAAGAATGTATTACAGATGATCCGGGACGGCGTAAATCCGTTGGAGAAGACTTTTGGGGAACTGGAGTCCTATTTTGCCGAAAATCCTCAGAGTTATGAGGAAGAGGCGGAGGACTACAGCCGTTTCCTGTATCAGCTGGAACAAAAGAAAGATATCACGGAGAATGAGCGGAAAGCTTATATCGGTATCTATCGTATGGTACACCAGATTGAGAGAGAAGATGGTGCCGCAGTAGGCGCGGTGGTAAATATCGGCGCAGAATTGCAATTTTCCACACTCCTGGCAGCTTCCAGGAGCAGAAGAACCTCCCATATGGACTGGAAAGTGTCGGATGATACCGGACTGACACAGGAAGTACGTTTATCGGAGAACAATATTTCAGAGCAGATTTCTGTAGGGATGGCAAAAGAAATATTGACAGATGTGTCAGAAGACGCTGAGAGCAGAGACGCATATTATCAGGAATGTCTGCAGCAGATGCGGGAAGCGGTAGAGACCGAACCGGGAGCAGCACAAATGTTGGAAAGGGGAGAGGTAAATACCAGTACTTCTAACCTGCTGGCAGCTCAGGCTCTGCTGGAGGATCCGGCGGAACTGTTCAGCGACCTGCAACGCTATCGTAAGAAATACAACAAAGAGAAAGAAATACCTGTGGCGGCAACCGGAGGGGAGCCTGCCGGAACAGAAGCCTCCGGATTGTGGGAACAGCTGGATCAGCCGAATTTTGCAGATGATTACCGGACCATGCTTCAGGATGCTTTACAGGAGACAGAGACGATCAGTCTGGAACAGGCAGAGAGCCATCTGGATGTGAAACAGTTACAACTGGTACACAAACAGCTGCGCCTTGCAGGAAATCTTCAGAACAGGCAGGAGTATTTCCTGCCGATGTATCTGGGAGACCAGCTGGCAGGAGTGCATCTTACCCTACAGCAGGGAGCCGGAGAGACCTCGGCTGTGGATATCCGGGTAGATGCGGGAGACGAACAGTTGGAAGCGCATTTACAGGTCAACGGAGAACACATCGAAGGTTATCTCGTAGGAAATACCCCGGAAGAGGTTACGAAACTGGAAAAGACCTCCGATATATTCCTTGAATGGATTCAGACAGATACCTCTGCAGACTGGAAAGCGGAAAAGCTTTCTGTTGTCAGCTCCCGGGATATGACAAGGATGGCTGCCGGTGAGACGCAAAATGCAGAAACAATAGAGAGCCGGGCAGATGCGGCGCAACTGTACCGCCTGGCAAAAGGATTCCTGCAGGCTGTCGCAGACAGCAGCGGAAAGTAAGGAGTAACAACACATGAGAATTAATTACAATGTATCGGCAATGTTATCCAACAATGCCTTATCTACCAATGATGACCTGCTGTCCAAATCATTAGAGAGACTTTCTTCCGGATTAAAGATCAATCATGCAAAGGATAATCCGGCAGGACTGGCAATGTCCAAACGTATGAATGCCCAGATCGAGGGCCTGTCCGTGGCAAACCAGAATGCTAGCGACGGCGTATCCATTATCGAGATTGCAGATGGCGCCATGACCGAGATCAGTGAGATGCTGCAGCGAATCAATGAGCTCTCCGTCAAGGCTGCCAACGGTATAATGACGGATGATGACCGAGATACCGTACAGGATGAAGTAAAGCAACTGAAAGAGGAAATCACCAGAATTTCTGACGTAACAGAGTTCAACGGACAGAAACTGCTGAATGGGGAGTACGATCTGAAGGGATATACCAACAAGCAGGAAGTTAAGGTGAACTACTATTCTACCGACGTGCCGGTAAAAGAATATACCATAAAGTCTATACCGCTGACAAAGGATGCGGACGGCAATATTGTGCTGGACGGAGATGTGACGTTCGGAGATGGTTTCCCGGATGCGAAGACACTGAAGACTGAACTGAAGGATGATCTTTTGACCATCACCGGAGAAAACGGATTTGAGATGCGCCTTGATGTGAGCGGAACTTTGAATGGAGCACAGACAGGAACAACGGTTCAGGATCTGAAGATCAATGCCACAGGTATCGGCGCTATGCGCTTACAGATCGGAGCTAATGAACATCAGGTGCTGGAAGTAAATATTCCTGCGGTTTCTTTACAGAATATGGGAATCGAGAATGTTGATGTCAGTACTGCAGAAGGTGCGGACGATGCCATTGATCGCGTAGACGGCGCCATCAAATATGTATCTTCCGTTCGAGGCAGACTGGGTGCATTCCAGAACCGTCTGGAATCTACGATCAACAGTCTGGATATTACCAGCGAAAATATGACTTCCGCATATTCCCGTATCATGGATGTAGATATGGCGGAAGAAATGACTTCTTATACGACTTATCAGATCTTGGCACAGGCAGGAACCTCCATGCTGGCACAGGCCAACGAGAGACCGTCTCAGGTACTGCAGTTGTTACAGTAGGAAAGTTCTGAATAAGAGGACATGGCAGAATGACAAAAGAATGCAAACAACAATTTACACTTCGGATCACACAGGCGAATTCCACGCAGTTGATCGTGATCCTGTATGAAATGACCTTACAATATCTGGCAGACGGAGAGCAGGCAGCAGATGATGCCGGACTGGCGGAAGCTGTTCATAGAGCCAGGGGATGTATCAAAGAGCTCCTGAACTCTCTGCACAGAGAATACAGCCCGGCAGGAGAGCTTTCCAGACTGTACCTGTTCTGCCTTCGCAGACTTGCTGTATGTGAAGTCCGCAGAGACCGCACAATATTGGAAGAGATTCGCAAAGTGATCGCACCTCTCTGCGATGCGTACAGGCAGATCCAGGATCAGGATACTTCCGGCCCGGTGATGAACAATTCTCAGACAGTATATGCCGGACTGACTTACGGCAGGAACCAGTTAACCGAAAACATGGCTGACCAGGGCACGAATCGGGGAATGTTGGTATAGATTTTTTTCCTGATCCGCCGGCTGCAGAGCGGCCAGCTCTGTGAGATGCTGATACCTTTTTTGTAACGCATTGATTTCATAAATATAACTGTCAATGAGATCACTTTCCAAAGCATTATCGAAACCCGCATAGGCGATTTCCAACGCCTGGCGGGTTTTTCTTATGGATTCTTTCAGATCTATGGGAGAGAAATCCTCTTCAATGATTTCCGGGGAGGCATCTGCCTGACTAAAAAAGATTTTCATAACATTAACCGTCCTTTCTGCTAACAGTATAGGAACAAAAAAGGAAAAATATACCTGACATGGAGGAAAACGGAAGACATTTTTACACGGAAAGAGGAATAGATTAGGATAAAGAATTGTCGGGAATGCGAGAACAACAGTGGAACATCCGGAAAATTTATTATGGCTGATAGCAGTGGCGGCATTATTGCTGCTCATAAGCTTTTTGGGGAAAAAGGCAGAGTGGCTCCTCAATTTTGCATTGCGGGGCATTATGGGAATCATTTCCATTTATTTTATTAATATGGGTGTGACTTTCCTTGGATTTACTACAGTGGTTGGAATCAATGCAGTAAGTATTTTGACAACGGGAATCCTTGGAATTCCGGGCATTGTGATGCTGTACGGGCTAAGTATTTATGAAATATTATAAAAAGGTGTTTTGACATGCGGAAAGCGTGTAAAATAGCGTATTTCATGATTGCTGAAAATATGAAAAATAATTCTGTTTGTTAAAATGTACTAAAGTTTATCTTTTTACGAAAAAGGTATTGCCAGACGGAAAGTGAGCATTTATAATTCATCTTACAACCAATCGCGATGGTTGTTCAGAGCATCTTATAAGATCTTTTAGAATTTCTATTTTGGGATAGATTCATCCCGCATTACCAGAAGACTGATTTTGAATAGTTGGGAGGAAGGTGACGACAGGACTATACGCAGGAAAATAATGTGAAATCAGGAGAAGGAGATGAGATATTTGGGGTATTATGTATACTTTTGGCAATAGCTTGCTGTTTTGATTACAAAACGCACAGGATACCCAATTGGCTGATCGTATGCTGCATGTTTGCAGGCCTGGGGTATCGGTTGATCAGCGGCGGGCACAAAGGCGTTTTGGAATATCTGGCAAGTGCATTACTGACAACGATATTACTTTATTTTGTTTTTTGGATCGGAGCCATAGGAGCCGGTGATGTTAAGATGTTGGGAGTCTGTGCCGGTTTTTTTCCCTGGAATAAAGTACTTTATTTTCTGTTTTTCGCGCTCATGATTGCAGCAGTAATTGCACTTTTCAAAATGTATCTGGAACGCAATATGAAAGACCGTTTGTACTATTTGGGAGAGTACTTATGGGACGTATTCCGGTGTGGAAGATGGAAACTTTATTTTGCCGGAGAACGGGAAGGTGCCGGAGCAGGGATTTGCATGGCGGGACCGGTGTTCTGCAGTGCATTGATGTATATGGGAGGAATGTATTGATGGAACAAAAGGAACCGGTTCTGGTTCTGTATGACCGGGAGGAAGAATACGCGCGGCTTTTTTCAGAATACCTGAAGAGGCAAAAGGAATTGCCCTGGCAGATCCATACTTATACCAGAGCGGAAGAACTGTTGGCGGGAGAGAAAAGCGGGGAGGTAACAATGCTGGTGGTGGCGGAATCCTCCTGTGAGGAGGCATTGAACACATTACAGCCGACATGTCAGGCAATTTTAAATGAGAGCGGAACTCTCCGCTTTCATCAGTTTCCCAATATTAACAAATATCAGGAAGCGGGACAGGTGTGGAAGGAACTGTTGGCGTTGTATGTAGAGACGACGGGGATACGGATGCCGCTGTTATGTGCGGAATATAAGACCCGTTTTATCGGAATGTACTCTCCGGTTCACAGATGCCTTCAAAGTACGTTCGCATTGACTTTCGCACAGCTGATGGCAGAAAAACATCCCACGCTGTATCTGAATTTCGAACATTATGTGGGGATCATAGAATTGCTTCCGGAGAGACAGAATCGGGATCTGGCAGATCTGCTCTATTTTTTAGCAGGAGATGAAGGAAAATTTCCTCTTCGCATGCAGACGGTCATTCAGAGAAAAGGCAATCTGGATTATATTCCACCCATGCGGAACGGACAGAACCTGTTGGGGATCACCTGGGAAGAATGGAGAAGTCTGTTCCAGAGGATCGAGGAGCTGGGGAAATACGAATATGTCATTCTGGATCTGAGTGAAAGCATACAGGGGCTGTTGGATGTTCTGCAGATGTGTATCAAAGTATTTACGTTGACCAGAGAGGACAAGATGTCACAGTGTAAACTGGATCAATATGAACAGCTATTGTCACTATGCGAGAAAGAGGAAGTAAAGGGGAAGACCAGAAAGCTGAATTTGCCATACTTTCAGCGACTTCCCGTGGAAATGGAACAGTATACCAGAGGGGAACTGGCAGATTATGTGAGAAAAGAAATAGAGACATTGGAAGAGTAGAATAGGAGAAGGACAAATGGATTATTTAGAGCAGAGAAGAAAACTTCGTCAGATGGTACAGGAAAGACTGGATTATGGAAGAGATTATACGGATGAAGAAGTGGAGGATACGATCGATGAAGTACTGATGGAGCAGGAAAGTCTGGAGTTATGCCCGGTAGAATTGCGGAGACGTCTGCGTAAGGAATTGTTTGATTCCCTGAGAAGACTGGATATTCTGCAGATTTTTGTGGAGGACAGCTCTGTTACAGAGATCATGATCAACGGCATGGATCACATTTTTGTAGAACAGGATGGACAACTGCGGGAATTGGATCGAGCCTTTGATTCCGTGGAAAAATTACAGGATGTCATTCAGCAGATTGTGGCGGGGTGTAATCGCGTGGTCAATGAAGCGTCACCCATCGTAGATGCCCGGTTGAATAATGGTTCCAGAGTAAATATTGTCATGAATCCCATTGCTCTGAATGGCCCGATCGTCACGATCCGGAGATTCCCGGACAAGCCTGTCACCATGCAGAAGCTGATCGGTCTGGAAACCATTTCGCTGGAGGCAGCCCAGTTCCTGGAGACACTGGTGAAGGCGGGCTACAACATTTTTGTCAGTGGAGGAACGGGAAGCGGCAAGACAACATTCCTAAATGTTCTGTCCGGCTATATTTCGGCGGAAGAGCGGGTGATCACCATAGAAGACAGTGCGGAACTACAGTTGCAGGGTCTTCCGAATCTGGTTCGTTTAGAGACTCGTAACGGCAATACCGAAGGATGCAGAGAAATCGGAATCCGGGAACTGATCCGTTCGTCTCTGCGGATGCGGCCGGACCGGATTATTGTAGGAGAGGTCCGGGGACCGGAGGCTATCGATATGCTGCAATGCATGAACACCGGCCATGATGGGAGTATGTCCACCGGGCATGCCAACAGTGCCACGGATATGCTGGCAAGACTGGAAAATATGGTCCTGATGGGAATGGATCTTCCGCTGATGGCTATTCGCAACCAGATCGCCTCGGGAGTGGATGTTATTGTACATCTGGGGCGGATCCGTGATAAGAGTAGACGTGTCCTGGAGATCACGGAGGTAGTAGGTTGTGAGAATGGAGAAATACGCCTGAATCCTTTGTATCAGTTTGAAGAGCTGGGGGAAAACAGTGAAGGAAAAGTGGTCGGCAGGCTGCGGAGAAAAGGAGAATTACTTCATGAAGGAAAGCTTAAGGCAGCAGGATTATCATAAGGTTTTTCAGAAGCGGGGAGATTGCATACGGCTGTTGGCACAGACATCAGGGGTAGTTATATTTTTTGCCTGGTTTTTCTATCGCTCTATCTGGGCGGTTCCGTTATTGTTCCCTCTGGGGATTCTCTATTTTCGCAGGTGCGTCAACAGACAGTGTCGGAAGAACAGACAGGAACTGACCATGCAATTCAAGGAATGCATCTTGTCTGTGGCAAATTCTCTGAGAAGCGGATATGCGTTGGAAAATGCTTTTCTGGAAAGCCGGGAGGATATACGAATGTTGTATGGTGAGCATTCCGCCATGTACCGGGAACTGGAACTGATCCGCAGAGGAATGATACTGAATATCACGCTGGAAGAGTTGATCAGTGATCTGGCAGACCGGAGTGGCATTGAGGAAATTGAGCAATTTTCCGCTATTTTGAACATTGCCAAGAGAGGCGGTGGAAATGTCACGCAGATCATACGGACTACAGCAGAGGTGATCAGTAATAAAGTGGAAACCATGCAGGAGATGCTGACCATGTTACAGGGGAGAAGACTGGAACAGAACGTGATGGAGATCATGCCGTTTGGAATTTCTCTCTATATCGCAGCCGCTTATCCGGGATATTTTGGAACGCTCTACCATAATGGAATGGGTATCATAGTGATGACACTCTGCCTTGCAGTCTATGCAGGAGCATATCTGCTGGGTGAGAAGATACTGGATCGGATCGAGGAGGAACTGTAGAAAGAGATGATAGGTAAGAAAGGCATCCTGCGTTTTTTCTATAAGGTGATGATGGTCTGCTATAAAAAGCTACATTTGTGGAGAATTCCGATACCTGGAAGAGATAAGGTGCAAGCGGATCTGAATCGTATGCACCCGGGAGAAAATCCGCAGGAGTGTGTGACAGACTATTATGTGACAAAGCTGACACTTTCTGCAGTCATACTGATCGCTGGGATAATGCTTGCCATTACAATGCATTACAGCAGTCGGGAAAGACATATCCTGCAGAATCAATGGGTGTATCGGGGATCTGGGGAAGAGGGCAGTCGGGAATACAGCATCACCGGACAGATGGAGGACGGCGAGAGATATTCTTTCCAGATGGAAGTGATGCCTCGCAAGTATAGCCAAAGCGAATTGGAGAATTTGTACGAGCAGTTTGGGAGAGAACTGCCTCAGTTGATCCTGGAGAAAAATGATTCTCCCGATGAGATCAGAGAGAATCTGGATTTATCGGAAACGTATGAAGGATACCCGTTTCTGGTGAACTGGAAAAGCAATTCTACGGAAGCTGTTGAAGAGAATGGACAGATACATCCCGGGCAGGAGGATGTGCCTGTATTGTTGAGAGCGGAGATACAATACGGGGAATTTGTCAGAGAGACAACGGTTAAGGTAACAGTTGTAAAAAGGAATGAGACCCCACAGGAAAGAGAGAAAAGCAAGTTGTCGGAATTACTGCAGCGGGCGCAGGAGGAAGATCCGGAAAGTGAAAAAATCCAGCTGCCCACAGAAATTGAGGGCAGAAAAATTTCCTGGGAAGAAGATATTCCGGAGACTGGATGGAAGATTCTGGCGGGGGCTCTGTTGTTGGCGGCGGCAGTCTTTTTCTTCCAGGACAAAGACCTGCATGATCTGGTGGAGAAGAAAAAGCGGGAGGAACGTAGAAGCTATCCGGAAATCCTGCAAAAGCTGACACTGTATCTGGAAGCGGGATTGACGGTCCGGTCTGCGTTTTGCCGGGTTGCAGAAGATTACGAGAAGGAAAGAAAACGAGGGGGACGTTGCCGGGAAGCTTACGAGGAAATGCTGATAGCAACCCGGGAGATACATATGGGAGTGCCGGAAGGGGCAGCATATGAGAACTTTGGGAAAAGGACAGGAGTCAGGGAATATGTCCGTTTAAGCACATTCCTGACGCAAAATCTGAAAAAGGGCAGTTCTACGCTTTTACAGCAATTAAAGGAAGAGTCTGTCCAGGCGGAAGAACTGCGGATACAGAATGCCAGAAAACTCAGTGAGGAAGCGGCGACAAAACTGCTCCTGCCTATGGTGATGCTGCTGGTGGTAGTAATGGTAATGATCATGGTGCCTGCATTTTCGAATGCGGGAATATAAGAAAAGGAAGGTATGGTTATGGGAAACAACAAATTAAAATCATTTCGACAGTTTCTGACAGAAGAAGACGGAATGGGTACAGTGGAAGTAATACTAATCATTGTGGTACTGGTAGGGCTGGTCATTATTTTTAAAGAGAAGATCACGGAAGTTGTCAATTCCATTTTCACAAAGATTACAAATCAGACCAAAAAGATATAAGGAAAATACGTTATGACATCCGTGAAAAAGGTACCCCCGGGTGGTTATATGACGGTATATCTGGCACTGACGGTGACAGTGATCATGGCCCTGTGTCTTGCTTTGATCGAGGGCTGTCGGTATCGGGGAATCTCACTGGAAACAGAATGCGTCATGGATATCGGAATGGATAGTATCCTGGCTGAATATCATAGAGAACTGCAGAAACAGTACAATCTGTTTGCCATAGACTGCTCTTACGGGACAGAAAGTGCTTCGACAAAGCTGACGGAGAGTCATTTGCTGGAGTATATGAACCGTAATTTTTCTCTGGAGGATGTGTTTCTCGAAAAACTGTTGTACCGGGATTTTTTTGCTGTTCAGGCAGAAGAAGCACAGGCTGTGAAAGCGGCATTTCTGACGGATGGCGAAGGAGAAGTCTTTCGGCGGGTTGCTGTCGATGCCATAGAGGATACGGTGGGAATCGGACTCTTACAGCAACTGACGGACTGGCTGCAGGTCATAGAATCCCGTGGACTGGAGCAACAGGATATTGCGGGACAAAAACAGCAGATCGATGCACAGATTCAGGAATATGACGGGAAGGAGACCACGGAAGGAAAAACCGTTCATATAGAGAATCCTACCGCAGCCCTGGAAGAGAAAAGAAATAAAGGTCTGTTAAAGCTGGTAACAGAGGAAGACAATATCTCCTCCCGCAGGATAGAAACAGAGTCCCTATTGGAGACGCGGATGGAGCGAGGAGAAATAAACCGCGGAAATATGGTGCCGGGAACCGCAGAAAATTATGAAGAATGGGAAGCGTTAAAACAAAAAGTTTTTTTCCATGAGTATCTGTTGCGGTATCTTGGGCGGTATGGCCAGGAGAAACAGGACAGCCCCCTATGGTATCAGACAGAATATGTCATTGTGGGCAAGGATAATGATACTGACAATCTGAAGGGAATAGTGAACCGAATATTCGTTATCAGAGAAGCTGCAAATACCATGTATCTGACCGGTAGTGAGGAAAAACGGGCAATAGCGGAGCTATTGGGAGAGGCACTTGCAGCGGCAATGATGGTTCCGGAGATTGGAGAGTTGCTTGCGGCGACACTGATCCTGGGATGGGCTTTTGCAGAAAGTGTTTATGATGTAAAGGAACTTCTTGCCGGGGAAAAGATTCCCCTGTTAAAAACAGATGCTACCTGGCATTACGGACTTTCTTCCGCATTACAGGGAGAATTGCCCGGGACTTCCGAAGAGGATGCCTCCGGTTCCGATTCACCGGGAATGGGATATGAAGATTATCTGAGAATATTTTTGCTGCTCTGTGAGGAAAAGTCTGTTACCTGCCGGGCTATGGACGTGGTGGAAATGGATATTCGAAATACTCCGGGAAACAGAGCATTCCGACTGGATACCTGCATTGTGGAAATTGCAATGAATGTGAAAGTAAAAAGCAAATATGGCTATTCTTTTGAGATCGAGAGACAGAAATCTTATATAGGATCTTTAGAGGCAATAGAAAATACTGGTAATTAGGAAGACGAGCCGGGAAGGGAGGTGAGCAGCGATGTCCTCTTTATGCAAGTACAGCTTTATAACTATTAACAAGAATGATTCAAGTCCTACTCCGACTTTAAGAAAAACTCTTAACCCATGTAACGATTTACTCCCCGTAAAATTCCTACAGACAGCAAACTTCATAAAGAGGATATCACTGCTTATACTCCCGCGAACACCGGTGAAGGCAAGTATGACGGTGGAAACAGCACTGGTTTTGCCGTTGTTTTGTTTTTTTATGATCCATATGGGAAGCGCTATAGAAATGATGCGTTTGCATGGAAACCTGGAAGTAGCATTGTGGGATGCCGGCAGACAGGTGGGAATCTATGGCGGAATACTGAATGCAGGAGATGCCGGAGAGAAAGAGGATAACGATGACAGGTTGGGAACAGTGGCTGTTTCCTATACCTATGTTAAAAATCAGATCTGCAATCAGCTGGGAGAAGAATATCTGGAGCAGTCCCCATTAGAACAGGGGGCAGACAGCCTGCAATTTCTGGAGAGCAGCACAAAGAATGATATCTGTGAGATTGTAGTCACCTATGGGATCAGTCCGCTCACGGAGGTTTTGGGATTTCGAAAATTCCGTATGGCGAACCGATACTATGGTCATTTGTGGAACGGCTATGCGATTCCGGGGACTGAGAATGATGAAGAATATGTCTATGTAACGGAAGATTCAGAAGTATATCATAGAAGCAGAGAATGTACACATCTGAGATTGTCGGTTCGACGGGTGGAAGCAGCGGAAATTCCTAAGGGTTATCATCCCTGTGAGAAGTGTATGGTACAGAAAAAAGATGCCGCTGCCCCGGAAGAGAATGGCTACTATATTTGCTCGGAGGGTGAATGTTATCACAGAAGGCGGGACTGCCCCGGGCTTAAGAGAACCGTATATTGCATTGCCAGGAAAGATGTGGACGGGTACAGAGAATGCAGTAGATGCGGAAGAATATAAAACGGGAGAATGGTGAAGATGGAGTTGTGGGAAAATGTGATACTGACCGGCTATCTGCTATGGGGCAGCTGGTATGATATCCGGAAGAGAGCGGTTCCGGTGGGGGTATTGTTCCTGGGCGGAGTACTGGCTGTTATGGTTATTGTCTGGAAAGGCTTTGAATGCAGCAGGCTTGTCGCACTACTTCCCGGAATTCTGCTGTTGCTTTTGTCAAAGGCAACAAAGGAAATCGGTGAGGCGGATGGTATCGTACTGGCGCTGACCGGTTTTATAAGCAGAGATAAAAATATTCTTCTTATCTTAGGTATAAGCCTTCTGTATATCTTTCTTTATGCAATGATCCTGTTTTGCAGAAAGCGGAATCGCAGCCTGCAGATCCCATATCTTCCCTTTTTACTGGCAGCATATATAACGGCATGGATGACAGGATGATTGGAGGGAGCAATCGTATGCAACGAAAGAATTATAAAGCGTATTTTACCGTGGAGGCGGCAGTTCTGTATCCTATAGTGTTGGGAGTGATAGTGTTGATGACGTATTTACTGTTTTTTCAATATGATCGCTGCCTTTTGGAACAGGATATGGGAAGGGCGGCAGTGAGAAGCGGCAGTAGATGGATGCAGAAAAAAGAGGAACTGAATCGACAGCTGCAGGAGAAAGATATGTTTTTTGACACGGAGAAATATATTGCCTGGGAGAGTGAATTGCCGGTCTGGAAACTGGAAAAGAATCAGGTAACCGTGGAACAGACGGGAAGAATGCCTTATCCGTTTTCCGAAATAGCGGAAGTACCCAGGTATTGGAGCGCAAAAGCCGCATTTCAGGTGAAGAGGAACAATCCGGTGGAGATTCTGCGAAACAGTCAGAGGTATCGTGGGAAGACGGAAGAAACAACAGAGAGTGATAACAAGGAAAATACAAGTGGTGCGGTACAGTGAGAAAGGATGGAAGAATAGTTGCTAAATACAGAATATATCAGAAGCTTAAATGCGAATTATGAGAGACTATTATTAGAACGGAAACCGGAGGAAAAGAAATATCAGTATTGTATGATCAGCCGGGGAGGGATCAAAGGATTGCTGCCCTGCAGTTTGAGATACATAGACGGAGAGGCCTATCTCTATTATGATATTACTTCCAGACAGAATATTGCACAGCTTTTTGAGAAGAAGCCTATTACAAGACAATGGATCATGGACTTTTTGTGGAGTATGCGCAGAGTGCGGCAGGAAATGTCCCGTTTCCTTTTGGAAGAGAGTAACATCGTGTGGTTTCCGCAACATGTCTATCAGGATCTGGAGAAGAAAGAATTTTATTTTATATATGTCCCGTATTGCACGGAAAATACAGGATTTGATGAGCTGATGGAATACCTGGTGGAACATGTGGATTATCAGGATGAAAGCCTGGTGGAATATGTCTATAAAGCCTACGAGCAATATGAATCGGCAGGAGAGGTCTATTTGCAGGCCAAAATTTTTGAGGATGCAGAGTGCCTGAGAATCCCTGAAAAAATGGATGCCGTAGAGGAGGAAACAACTGTTGTCGTGGGACAAGATCAGGAGAAGGATGCGATAAGGGAAGAAGAGAAGGAAATGCCGGTGGGAGAAGTTACAGTAATAAAGGAAAAGAAAGGCCTGTTTAATCTGTGGGAAAACCGGAAAAAGAAAGAGAAGCAGGAACGGGATAATTATACCCGGAGTCTGCAACTGACCATGACGGGATATGCGGTGGCGGAGGAGACCGCTTATGAGGAAGAAGATATGGGAAGGACTGTGTATATGGAGGAAAGACCGGCCCCCAGAGAGAGTACACACCGCCTGTTGTCGGAAGAAGGGAAGCTGCTTGCAACATTAGAACAACCAATCTACACGATCGGAAAAAAACGGGGAGAAACGGATCTGGTATTGAATGATCAGTCGATCAGTCGTCTGCATGCAAGGATCATAAAGGAAACAGATGGGTATTATCTTGAAGATATGAATTCCACAAACGGTACATTTAAGAACGGATTACAACTGCAGCCTTATGAGAGGCGAAAGTTGGAAGAAGGAGATGAGATTACATTGGGTAAGATCACGGTAATCTACCGGTAGGCAGTGTGCAGCCCCCTTTTTGTTGACGGAGTGATATAAACAGTGGTACATTTGAAATACAATACCGGATGGAGAGAACATTGAGAGGAGCAATGAAGGTGAAAAGGCTTCGTAATGTACCCTGGGTAAGCGGAATGCTTGTGGTGATCAATGTAATTGTGTTCCTGATGTGTACTTTTTCGGGAAATGTGTTATATAATAAAGGCGAACTGGATGTAGTCAGTGTATTGGCCGGTAAACAGTACGGCAGGCTTTTGTGGGCAATGTTTTTGCACGCGGGCATAGAGCATATTTTTAATAATATGGTCCTCCTGTTTTTTCTGGGGGCCATGATTGAGAAGGTGACAGGTCATGTCACGTTTCTGGTGCTTTATTTTCTGTCCGGAATCGGAGGGAATTTATGCTCACTGCTGGTAAAGCTTCTGCAGATGGATTATTCGGCATCTGTAGGTGCCAGCGGAGCCATCTTTGGACTGGACGGAGTACTGCTTGCCTGGATTTTGCTGGATCGGCAATCTATGCCGGATGTGACACCCAAACGGGTGATTCTGATGATAGCATTATCTCTGTACAGTGGTTTTACTGCACAAAATATTGACAATGCGGCACATGTGGGCGGACTGGTGACCGGATTCCTGGCGGGACTTTTGTTTTGTGCGCTCAGGAAACACAGAAGACAGAAGAAAACGAAAGAGGTGTGGACTTGAATATCAACATTTACTATGGCGGACGAGGAATCATTGATGATCCTACGATCTATGTGATCAATAAGATGCAGGAAGTGCTGGAAGAGTTGCGGGTGCATGTGGAGAGATACAATCTTTATGATGGAAAGACCAATATTACGACATTGCCACAGACGCTGAAAGAGGCAGACGGAATTATTCTGGCAACGACAGTGGAGTGGTACGGTATCGGTGGCTATATGCAGCAGTTTCTGGATGCCTGCTGGCTGTATGGGGATAAAGAGACGATCGCGGGAATTTATATGTGTCCGGTCGTGATGTCTACCACCTACGGAGAGAGAGAAGGCAAGCTCAGTCTTGCGGCGGCCTGGGAGATTCTGGGAGGATTGCCCTGCAGCGGCATATGCGGATATATAGAGAATACAGTAACGTTGGAGATGAACGGACAGTACGGCCAGATCATTGAGAAAAAGGCTGAGAACATGTACCGTACTATCAACCAGAAGATTGCCAGTTTCCCGGCCAGCAATAAAGTGATGCGTCAGAAAGTAACGATCCCCAAGGCAATCAACCTGACACCGCAGGAGACAGAACAGTTGTCGGAATATGTATCGGATGATACGTTTGTACAGCGACAGAAGGAAGATATTCAGGAATTGACTTCCATGTTCCGGGATATGTTGGATAACAGCGGAACGGATAATGAACAGGAATATCTGGAAGAGTTCCGAAAAGTTTTTGTACCGCAGCCTGGTTTTGAAGCAAGATATGTTATTAATATAGAAGAAAAGAAGAATCCTCTGTGGATCGCTATTGGCAGTGGCGCACTGGAATGCGGATACGGTGAGACGGAGAAGCCGGATGTGGAGATGCAGATGAATCGTGCTGCCATGGAAGATATTGTGAACGGACGAATGACCTTCCAGAGGGCGTTTATGTCAGGCATTATGAAGCGAATGAAGGGAGATTTCCGAATTCTCAGAACACTGGATCAGATGTTTCCCTTTGAAGAAAATAACAGATAGGAGCAAAACGATGAAAAAGGAAGATTGTATTTTCTGTAAAATTGCAAACGGAGAGATCCCTTCCAAGACATTATACGAAGACGGGGATTTCAGAGTAATCTTGGATCTGGGACCGGCTACCAGAGGACATGCGCTGATCCTGCCCAGGGAGCATGCGGATAATCTCTATGAACTGCCGGAGGATACAGCGGCAAAAGTATTTGTTCTTGCAAAAAAGATGGCAACAAAGATGACAGAGAAATTACATTGCGATGGTCTCAATATCGTACAGAATAATGGAGAGGCTGCCGGACAGACCGTTCGCCATTTTCATATGCATTTGATTCCCCGTTATGAGAATGATGGACAGCATATTTTATGGAATCCCGGGGAAAGTACACCGGAAGAACTGGAAGAGATTCGCAAAACCATTACCGAATAACAGGGAGAAACCATGAGAACAGTAGATGTAGCTACTTTGACGCAAAATATCAAAGAAATGTGCATAGAGGCCAATCATTTCTTATCTGAGGACATGAAGACGGCATTTACAAAAGCGGAACAGCAGGAAAAAGCACCTTTGGGGAAGCAGATCCTGCAACAGTTGCAGCAGAATATGGATATTGCAGGCAAGGATATGATTCCCATCTGTCAGGATACCGGAATGGCGGTTGTATTTCTGGAAGTGGGTCAGGATGTGCATCTGACAGGGGGCAATGTGGAAGATGCCGTCAACGAAGGTGTCAGACAGGGATATGTGGACGGTTATCTGCGAAAATCTGTGGTGAAGGATCCCATTTACCGGGAGAATACGAAGGATAATACACCCGCGATCATTCATTATAGTATTGTTCCGGGGGATCGTGTCAGGATAACCGTGGCACCGAAGGGATTTGGCAGTGAGAATATGAGCAGAGTATTTATGCTCAAGCCCGCAGACGGAATAGAAGGCGTGAAGAACGCAATCCTGACGGCGGTAAAGGATGCAGGACCGAATGCGTGCCCTCCTATGGTAGTCGGAGTGGGCATTGGCGGTACTTTTGAAAAATGTGCATTGATGGCGAAGAAGGCATTGACACGTCCGGTGGATGAACATTCGGAGATACCCTATGTGAGGGAACTGGAAGAAGAGCTACTGGAGAAGATTAATAAAACAGGCATCGGACCGGGAGGACTGGGCGGATCAACCACAGCACTGGCGGTCAATATTAGTACATATCCCACACATATAGCGGGATTGCCGGTAGCTGTAAACATCTGTTGCCATGTCAACAGGCATGCAGTTAGAGAGATCTGAAGTAAAGATGTCCGGATATTATAATAATTGGAGTGTAAGCGACATGGATAAATATGTAAAAGTACCTCTCAGCGATGAAGATGCCCGCTCTCTGAAATCAGGAGATTATGTATATCTGACAGGGACCATCTATACAGCCCGGGATGCGGCGCACAAGAGAATGCAGGAAGCTCTGGACAGGGGAGAAGCACTTCCTATAGGAATGAAAAATAACGTAATCTACTATATGGGACCGTCTCCGGCGAGAGAAGGCCGTCCTATAGGGTCTGCAGGCCCGACAACAGCCAGCAGAATGGATAAATATGCACCGGGATTATTGGATCTGGGACTGAAGGGGATGATCGGAAAAGGAAAAAGGTCACAGGAAGTCCGGGATGCCATTGTAAGAAACGGAGCAGTATACTTTGCAGCCGTAGGTGGTGCAGGAGCACTTTTGTCCCGCGCAATTACCTCTTCTGAGGTCATTGCATATGATGATCTTGGAACAGAAGCTATCCGTAAACTGACCGTAAAGGACTTTCCTGCGATTGTAGTAATTGACGCAGAAGGTAATAACCTGTATGAAACGGCGGTAAAAGAATACAACGAAGAGTAGACTGGGGCGGACTATGTATAGAATCATACTGATGGTGGTAAGACTGTTCTATAAGGTGCCGTATTATCTGATTCGGATATGGTGGCTGGGAACCAGAAAGAATTTTGACCTGGAAAAGAACTATGCATTTATCAAAAAAGTAACAAAAGCGGCAAACCGTGCCGGAAGAGTAACCATAGAGAGCTATGGTGTGGAAAATATTCCGAAAGAAAACGGGTTTATCTTTTTCCCAAATCATCAGGGAATGTTTGATGCACTTGTGTTTCTGGAGTCCTGCCCGGTTCCTTTCTCTGTAGTCTATAAGAAAGAAGTAAGCAATGTAATCCTGTTAAAACAAGTATTTCGGGCATTGCACGCGATTGCCATAGACAGAGAAGACATTAAGCAATCACTTCAGGTGATCAATCAGATGACAGAAGAAGTAAAGCAGGGCAGAAACTTTCTGATCTTCCCGGAAGGAACCAGAAGCCGTATGGGAAATCAACTGCTTCCATTTAAGGGAGGAACATTCAAAAGCGCAGTCAGAGCAAAGTGTCCCATTGTACCCTGTGCTCTGATTGATTCTTACAAACCGTTTGATGAGAAGTCCATAGCTCCGGTAACGGTAAAGCTGATTTATTTACCGCCAATCTGTTATGAAGAGTATAAACAGTTGAAAACACCGGAGATTGCGGACATTGTAAAAGCGAAGATTGAAGAAGCTATTCGGCAATATTCATAAACAATATCTACAATTAGGAAAATAATAAAAAAAGCGATTGACAAAAGCATAGAGCTTATGTATAATAATTTTTGCGTCACGAAATGACGCCAATAACATATTGGTAGAGACGATGTTCAGATCATGGAGAAATACTCAAGAGGCTGAAGAGGCGCCCCTGCTAAGGGTGTAGGTCGGGCAACCGGCGCGAGGGTTCAAATCCCTCTTTCTCCGTTTACTACCAATAGGAAGTAAAAGAAGAATCTTAAGAGATTGAGATTTCTTTTTTTGCGCCATTTCCACCATTATGTAAATGCTTTGAAAAATAAATGTAAAAAGTTGTTGACAAAGCACAGAGCAATGTGGTAGTATGAAACTCCACCGCGAAAATGAAAGTTTTCCGGTTGAGAAAAAGATTTGAAAAAATCGAAAAAAGTTGTTGACAAACGAAAGCGGTTATGATAAGATATCAGAGTTGCCGCTG
>NZ_JBKVQF010000023.1:0-36208 GCF_046969025.1 Waltera sp.
AGAGACTGTATAAGCAATTTTATATTGCAATGACTAGAAAAATATTTAGGAGAATATTGATGAGATAAAGAAGGATAAAAACTTAACATGGATAGAATCAGAACAGATAATTTTTGCATGGCTGGATAAAGACAATCAGGTTACTCCAGAGACGAAAAGTCAAGGACTTTTTCATCAAATTCACAAAGAAGTCACATTCTGCGGACTTCCTCACGCAGCAGACGCTTGATTTTGTCCTCCATCGTCTCCTTGGCGGTCTGGCTGAAATGCACACGCACGATATAGGTTGTCTTGCCGATCTGCTTTCTGACAGTCGGGCAAGTGGCGGTGTTGGTTGCGGTATTGTTCATTCAAAATCCTCCTGTAAATGAAAAATGCCCGGTGACTGTTCATCATCGGGCGGTGTCAGTATGAGGGAACAAGGCAAGGCGGCAACATTAAGGTATCTATAAACACCTTGCCGTCTTTGCCACGCTTGCCTTGTTCCTGTGTCAGTTTCGGAGATAGCAAACCCATGCTGTGCCGTCTTTCTCGGTTATGAGCCTGTCTCCGATACGGCTTTTCGCCGTTCGCATGGTGCGTGAGGAAATCCCTCGGTCATTGACCGCTTTTTCCAGCTCTGCACTTGGCATTTTCTTTCCGTTTGCCAGCAGTTCCAGTATCAGCATTTCTGCCTGTGCGGTCTTGCTTTCCGTCTTGGCTGTGTCCGTTCCGGCAGGCAGTTCATCGGCGGTAATGTCATAAGCACCTATCCATTCAAACCCTTTCTCGTCTCCCAGAGAAAAAGCAAGGGACTGTCCGGGTGGTGCAAGAGAGCTTTTCTCATGGATAAGCACCCTCGTTGTGGGATTGTCTTTCAGTTTGCCGATAAACAGCAGACTGCGGACTGCCGCCGTAATGTCGATAGAGCCTAATCCCCGGTAGGTGCTTTGCGTTCCTACGGCTTTGTTGAGGTGTCCTATCAGAACGATAGCACACCCGGTAGCCTGTGCAATATCTCCCAGACTGCGGAAGATGGGACGGACTTCATTTGCTCTGTTCATATCCACATCTGCTCCTAAAAACGCCTGTACCGGGTCTATGATAACCAGCTTGGCATTGTTCTCCCGGATTGCTCTTGCTATGCGTTCATCGGCAAGGGTCAGCGGTATGTCCCTGCGGATTGCTTTCATTCGGGCGTTCTGGCTGTCCATCGTTGTCTTTAAGCCGTCAACGGTGGTGCGGTGGCTCTGCAATCTGCTTTCCAAATCTTCAAGGGTGTAAATGCCGTTTGCCCGGAGATAATTGTAGGTCTCGTTCATCTCTTTCAGATTGCTGATTTTGCCTTTTTGCGAATATGCCCCGGCTTTTCGCTGGGTGTAATAATCGTTCAGCAGAGAAACAAGGTCGGGTGTCTGCGGCTTGGCAAGCTCAGCTTTTATCTCCGTTATCCAGTCGAACAGGAGAGAGATTTTCTTTCTGATGTCCTTGATAACGGCATTGGTCGCCTTGATCCAGCGGTTGAACTCGCCCTTTTCGGTGCGGATACCTTTCTTCTCCATTGCTCGGACGGTTGCTCCCTCGTGAATGGTGGGAAGTAAATCCACGCCCTGCCGTTCATAGCTGCGGTGGTCGATACGAACATCCAGACCTTTCTCCGCAAACTTGGCGTTGCACATCTCCGCCCATGCTTCACGCCAATGTTCCAGCGTTTCGGGACTGCCCCAGTCGGTAGTGGGAACGGCGTTGAACACAAACTTTCCGTCTGCGTCTCGGATACGGTTGCCGTCCTCGTCCAGTTCGTACACCCGGCGTTGCTTTAGTCCCCATTTGCCGTTCTGCTCGATGGGGCGGATGGGGCAAAGCACATGAAAATGCGGGTTTGGTATGCCGCCGTCCTCCCGGTCTGGCTGGTGTACGGCGAAGTCAACCACCATGCCCCGGCTTACAAAGTTCTCCAATAAAAATTGCCTTGCAAGAGCGATGTTTTCCTCAAGGGAAAATTCATTCTGCAAGGCAATGTCAAAGCTGTATGCAAGCTGGGCGTTCTTTCCACGCTCGGCTTTTTCCACGGCGTTCCATAGGGTCTGGCGGTCTGCGTATTCTGGCGGTGCATGGGACGGCAGGAGAATGTCGGAGCAGATCACGCCGCCCTTGCGGGTGTAGTCGCTGTATTCGCCGTAATACTCGCTATACAATCGCTCCCCGGCACGGTAGGCGGCAGAAGCAATAGCGGACTGTCCTGCGCTTCGCTTAGTCTGCGTGACGCTCAGATGAAATAGTGCCATCGGCTTTCAACTCCTTTTCTCTGTTTGCTTGGCTGATGTGGGTAATCGCCATGTGACGGACGGCTCGCTGGACTTCGGACAGAGAAAAGATGTGTTCCATCAGCTCTGTCATTTCGGTGCGTGTGAGATCTTTGACCTCCGGGGCAAGGCTCTCAATCGTGCCGCCCAGATTGCAAAGGCGGTGGGTACGTTTCTGCCTTTCGCCTTTCTCCAGATATTTCTTTCTGTTCTCCAAACGCTCCAGTTTGTGCTGTTCCTGTGCAAGCCGCTTTTCCACTTGCTCTTTTTCAGCTCGAAGCTGTTCAAGGCTTTTCTGTTTTGCCATTTTGGTTGACCTCCTTTTTTGAAAATGGGTATAAAAAAAGACCGCCAACTTTTCGCACATTGCGACCAGTCAACGGTCTATTTTTCGGTATTCGGTTGTTGTATTCAGTTAGATAATTTATTTGCTATCCTTACCGAAAAAACCAATCGTAGCCATAACAAAACCCACGATAATTAAAAGAAACGACACCCACAGTGTTCCTACATATATCACCTTTAATCCTGCAAGTATCATTATAGCAATACCCAATAGCATTAAACTGTTTCCAAACATAATCTTTTTCATACGCTCACGCTCCTTTGTTAAATTATCGTTTACTATTTTCAAACTTGCTGGCGGCGAACGGTTTGTCAAAACCGTTTGCGGACGGCAAGTCCACAGGGGATAGCCGCTTTAGCGGCGCAAGGGGGTGTAGCCACCTTGACGGAACGAAGTGACGCAACATTCTCGGTCATGCAGTTTTCTTCTGCTGACGGAGAATGAAGCTCCGCAGGACGCACTACTCTCGATAGAGAGTATAGAAGTGCGCCCTTAGAGTTCTAAGGGTATTTTTAGATAATTGGGAATGTTTCTTTGTCAAACTGCGTAACATTGAACACGATACGCCACTCGACATCATCACCAACCGGTTCAAAGTGCAGAGCAGAACAAGCAGCATGAAGTTTTTCTTGTGAATTTGTTCCATATATAACTGCTGTCGGACCATCTGCACCACCAATAACACCAACAACAAAACAGGAACTACTGCCAACTGGACGGAACGAATGATCGTCTGGTGTAACTTCTATCGGTCTATCGCCTTCATCACAGTCAAAAACCGAAATGTTCTCCATCGGTTCAGGGGTAAGTGTATAACTCATGGCAATATAATGTGTCGGATAAATCCAGCGATCAGAACCAAAACTATTTTGAGGAACTGTCTGCTGTTCTATTTCCTGCACGGTCAGTGTATGGGTTATTCCGCTAACAGGATGGGAAAACATAAATGAATCTCCGGGTGCGTGAACTTTGAAATGTGAGCCTGGAACTTGTCCTGGTTGCTGCTCCATTGTAAGAAAAAGTTTATTGATTTCAGGGTGATGCTTGGTTCCCCAAGGAAATACGTCTCTGCATATGACCCAGCCATAAGTACTATCCAGCCCATAATGGTCGATTGCCCATTTTGCTTCCAACTCATTGATAACGCCATCTGGCAGACAAGGATTAAAGCTCACAGCGCAGCCATGGGTTGTCTGTAATATTTTCTCGTTTAACTTCAAGCAAGGTTTGAAGTTAAAACAAAGTGGGTTTTCCCATTCCATCTGCATCTGTTGCTCACGGGTAAAATTTTCACATGAGTCATTTTCCCAGTCCAGATTCCATTTTTTCATGAAGTCACGGATGCTTTCTGAATCAACTCGCATACAAAAATCAACGACAAGTCCTTTGCTACATGAATAAGCTGCCGGAATTACCCAATGATATCCAGCCCAATCGAATTGTTTATCCAGCTTGATCTCTTTTCCGGCACGGTCTTTACCTCGATGTCCCCAGAAATCTCCATCAAAGTAGACCTTCCATTCAGGGGCAACCAATTCTGCCTCTGAAGTCATATCATTATCGTAATAATCTTCTGTGTATTTAATCTGACTGTAATCAAAGGAAGATTGCAGGTTTTTGATATATGTCCACGGTTGTTCCATAGGCAACAAATTCATCTTCTCTGAAATTTCCGATAAAGTTTGCTGTTGTTCCTGGGTTGTAGGGTTTTCATTGAGAAAGGCTTCAAACTGTGCTTCGTTCCACATCCACGCTTGTTCCACTGCCGCCACATCACCACAAGCCAGTATAAGCCGCAGAAAGTCGGTAAAATTTTCAGCTACTGGATGAACATAATCAGGAGAAGTATTCATGGGGCTGACAGAGAAAACCATCTCTCCAAATCCACGAATGAAACAGAAGTGGATACCATCTATCCCTGCCCATCCAAAAACCGATGCCCCTTTTGGGGTACAAAAATAATTTGTATTATCCTCACGGAGTTCAACTCCCACAGGACTTAAATCGACACCCCGCTGTAAAAATTTTTTCAAAATTCTATTCATTAAGCATCCCCCCATAAAATTAGTGCTATCACGCTCTTTATTGT
The DNA here is from genome assembly GCF_046969025.1 of Waltera sp. Classification (NCBI taxonomy): domain Bacteria; kingdom Bacillati; phylum Bacillota; class Clostridia; order Lachnospirales; family Lachnospiraceae; genus Waltera; species Waltera sp. Next base: position 4,721 of record NZ_JBKVQF010000023.1, read on the forward strand.
AGTAAATTTTATCACAAGAGTGTGAATAAATCTACTGGCGAATGCTGAAACCGCCCGAACAGTTTCTTTCTGCTCAGGCGGCTTTCTTCATCTATTTTTCTTTCTTCTGCTGCACTTGTTCATGGGCTTCCTGCTGAACATCAGCCCAGCGGAAAAGCCATACTTCCTGTGGATGTGATCAATAACGTGACCGGGGAACTGGAATTTATCAGCGCCGAACAGATTGATCCGGATGGAAATGTGGAACTTGTATTTACCCATGCATCAGATTACACGATTGTTGTTGATGCCAAGATTATGAGTGATAACGGTCAGGCAGACAACAAATCTGATGAAACCATTCCTGCACCTAAGACAGATGACAGCACTTCAAAATATGCATGGAATAATACGATAATCATTATTATAGGTATCTGTATTATACTGATTGTTTTTGGAGCCGTATTCTATGTAAGAAAAAAGAGTGGTTCTGAGGAAGAATAAGTATCTGACATAGTAATTGAATAAAAGTAGGAATGTGGGAGCGTACTGGCAAAGGGTGTAACAGTATAAACATGACAAGCGGTGTATGTCTTGATGAAGAGACGTATGCCGCTTATTTGCGTCAAAAATGATAGAAAACTAAAAGAAAAAAAGAAAAAAAACTCAGTCTGGAATATTTTTTGCCGGTGAAACTTTTTGCTGGAATACAGCGTCAAAATAGTAGAATATATCAAAAGAATATGTGTTACAATAAATACCGAAAAATAATTGCATGCAGTTTTCAAAAGTGAGGAAAGGATATATGTCGGACAGAAAAAAAGAACAGGCGGTGGAGCGTGCCCTGACGGAAGGGTATGAGAAGTATTACCGTCTTGCTTATAGTTATGTACATAATGAAGCGGACGCGCTGGATATTGTACAGGAAGCAGCCTATAAAGCCATTTTAAAAAGTGACAGCCTGAAGGAGCCGCAATACGTGGAGACCTGGGTGTACCGGATCGTGATCAATGAGGCGTGCAGCTTCCTGCGCAGCCGGAAGGAGAGTGCGGATGTGGAGGAGATCCAGGCGGCAAGTGAAGATATCTATGAAAATATTGATTTAAAACGCGCAATAGAAAATCTTGACCCAAAGGATCGTGCCATCGTAGTCCTACGATTTTTTGAGGACAGGCAGCTGGAGGAGATCGCGAAGATCCTGGATGAGAACCTGAGTACAGTAAAGAGCAGGCTATACCGGGTGATGAAAAAGCTGCGGCTGAACCTCGAGGGTAGCATGGGCTGAGTAATCCGTAGTCAAAGTCGTGGGATTTTGCCCCCGACATCATATATATGCAGGACATAAGACAGATACAGGAAAAGAGATATGGAAAGAGATAACATGACCGGTCCGAACAGACCGGACAGATGGAGAATAGATATGACTGAACAGGAACAGTTGAGGCAATTAAAAGAGGAGTATGAGAATATGATAATACCCGAAACGGGACGGGAACGGCTGCAGGCAGGTATCGACAGAGCCCGGATGGAGAAAAAAAGAGCAGAGCACGCCAGAAGGCGTTCTGCATGGACGGCGGTGGCTGCGGCAGCTGTCGTGATGATCGCACTGCCAAATACCAATATGCAGATAGCCCATGCCATGGAAAATATTCCGTTGCTGGGTGGCTTTTTTAGGCTGGTAACAGTGCGGCAGTACAATTACAACGATGAGAACCATGATGCCGAAGTAGAACTTGCACAGATCAATTATGGAGAAGATGCGGGAGAAGGTGCTTCCGTTGGAGAAGTGGCAGCCGCTCCTGAGGGCACAGCTGCCGGAAGTGTGGAAGGTGTCGGACAGGAGGCTGCGGTAGCAAATCTGTCGGAAGACGGTGTGGAAGCGGTCAACCAGGATATGGAGGCTACGGTAGAGGAACTGATCCGTCAGTTCGAGGATACCTTATCCGAGGAAGGATACCATGGTCTGCATGTAACACAGGAGGTTGTTACGGACAATGCGAGGTATTATACCGTAAAATTAAGCGTTTTGGAGACGGAAGCCAGCGGCTACGAGCATAATCAGTTTTATACGATTGATAAACAGACGGGAAATGTGGTGACACTGGAAGATCTGTTTGCAGAAGGGAGCGACTATATTTCCGCGATCAGCGAGAACATTAAGACCCAGATGAAGGAGCAGATGGCGGCGGATGAAGGCGTGATCTATTTCCTGGATAATGACGATATGCCGGAATTCAATTTTCAGGGGATCACGGAGCAGACGAACTTCTATTTTAATGAAAAGGACGAACTGGTCATTGCCTTTGATGAATACGAAGTGGCTCCCGGTTCTATGGGAGCGCCGGAATTTGTAATTCCGCAGGAAGTGACGGCAGCAATTTTAAAGTAAGCAAAAATATCTAAATGGGGAAACTCCCGCATATCATGAAACAAAAGGATATGTGGGAGTTTTTTATGTCATTGATCGTATTGGATGCGGGGCATGGTGGTGCGAACCCCGGAGCCACTTATAATGGAAGAAAAGAAAGTGAGGATGCGCTGGCGCTGACACTGGCGGTGGGAAGCGTCTTAGAAGAAAACGGAGTGGATGTGTATTACACCCGGACCACAGATATCTACGAGTCTCCTTATCAGAAGGCACAGGAGGGAAATGAGGTGGGAGGAGATTATTTTGTCTCGATCCATCGCAATTCCAGTCCTTATCCGAACCAGTACAGCGGAGTGGAGAGCTTAGTCTACAACCGCTATGGAGCGGCAGCCAGAATGGCGTACAACATCAATGCCGGACTGGAGCAGGTGGGATTCGTGAATCTGGGAGTGAATGAAAGACCGAATCTGGTGGTGTTAAACAGCACAAATATGCCGGCTGTGCTGGTAGAAGTGGGATTTATCAATACGGATGCGGACAACGAACTCTTTGACAGCCGGTTTGACGAGATCGCCCGGGCCATTGCCGACGGAATCTTAGAGAGCGTGTGATTTTACCTAATTCTTACAAATAAATTACCGGACTGTGATATTATGTGAATTTCCTCCATGTTAGTATGATTGCGTAATCAAGAGAAAGAAAAACAAACACATGGAGGATATTATTATGAGAGTAAGACACAGCAAATTATTAGCTCTGATCGGAGCAGGAATATTAGCAGTAACCGCATTGGTTGCATGCGGTAACAGTGATGCTGCTGCAAACACAGCATCATCCGCAGAGGCAAGCACCGTAGCAGAAAGCACTGTGGCAGCAAGCAGTGAAGCGGCTCCTGCTGAAGCCACCGCAGATCTGTCCGGCAGCATTTCCATGGTAGGAAGTACTTCTATGGAGAAGTTAGCCAATGCTTTGAGCGAAGCTTTCATGGAAGAATATCCTGAGGTAACCGTAACTGCTGAGTTCGTAGGATCCGGCGCAGGCATCGAAGCGGTTACTAACGGAACCGCAGATATCGGTAACTCTTCCAGAAGCTTAAAGGATGAGGAAAAGGCAGCGGGCGTTGTAGAGAACGTAGTAGCAATCGACGGTATTGCCGTATGTGTAGATCCCGCTAACGAAGTTGCAGATCTGACCAAAGAGCAGCTGACTAATATCTACAATGGTACAGTTACCAACTGGAAAGAAATCGGTGGCGCAGATGAGCCTATCATCGTAATCGGCCGTGAGGCAGGTTCCGGTACCAGAGGAGCTTTTGAAGAGCTGGTTGACCTGAAGGATGCCTGCAAATATGCAAACGAACTGGACAGCACCGGTGCAGTAATCGCTAAAGTAGCATCTACTCCCGGAGCTATCGGATATGCTTCCCTGGATGCACTGGATGATAGCGTTAAGGCACTTTCCCTGGAAGGTGTAGAAGCTACCGCAGAGAACATCAAGGCCGGTAACTACTTCTTAAGCAGACCTTTCGTAATGGCTACCAAGGGTGAAATCTCCGAGCAGAACGATCTGGTACAGGCATGGTTCGACTTTGTACTGGGCGACGAAGGACAGCAGGTTGCTTCCGAAGTTGGTCTGATCACTGTAAAGTAATAGCCTGACACAGAAAAAGGAAAAAAGCGATGAATAGTGGAACACACGCTTCCGTAATGGGAAACAGAAAAAATAAAGCGGTTGTGGAAACTGTGGCACAAATAGTATTTACCATTTGTGCCTTCTTCGCCGTACTGGCGGTAGTTTCCATTACCTTATATATGATCATCAGCGGTACTCCCGCCATTTTAAAAGTGGGTCTGGGAGAGATCCTGTTCGGCACCGAATGGATGCCGACGGCAGCAGATCCGGAATTTGGTATTCTGTGGGTTATTCTGACCTCCATCGTCGGTACGACTCTGGCAATTTTACTGGGTGTGCCCATCGGTGTACTGACAGCGGTATTTCTGGCAGAGGTGGCACCTAAGACCTTAGCTGCCATTGTAAAGCCTGCGGTAGAACTGTTGGCCGGCATCCCTTCCGTTATCTACGGACTATTGGGAATCTATTTATTAAATCCTCTCATGTATAAATTAGAAAGACTGATCTTCCGGGGATCCACGACACACCAGTTCACCGGAGGCGCGAACCTGTTGTCCGCAGTGATCGTACTGGCGATCATGATCCTGCCCACGGTGATCAATATCAGCGAGACTTCCATACGCGCCGTTCCCGCTGGAATAAAATCGTCCTCTCTGGCACTGGGAGCTTCCCATGTGCAGTCCATTTTCCGGTCCATCCTTCCGGCAGCCAAATCCGGTATTGTGACCGCTATCGTTCTGGGTGTGGGACGAGCTATCGGTGAGGCTATGGCTATCACACTGGTATCCGGCAGCAGTGTGAATGTGCCCCTGCCCTTTAACTCCGTGCGATTCCTGACCACAGCCATTGTCAGCGAGATGGGATATTCTTCCGGACTGCACAGACAGGTGCTGTTCACCATCGGACTGGTGCTGTTTGTATTTATTATGATCATCAATATCGTATTGAATAAAATACTGAAAAAGGGGGCGGATGACAATGAATAAGGACACCTTATATGTAAAAAGAAAACGCCCCACAGACATGCTTTTGCTGGCAGCCATTTATGTCTCTGCCACACTGGCGGTGGCACTTTTACTGGGAATTATCCTGTATGTCTTCGTAAAGGGCATCCGCACCGTTAACTGGGCATTTTTAACGACGGTGACCAGTGCCAGAAAGCAGACCACCGGTATTGCGGGCAACCTGTTGAATACCCTGTACATCATCGTGATCACTCTGTTGATCGCGACCCCCATCGGCGTGGGAAGTGCCATTTATCTGAATGAATATGCAAAACCCGGCAAGCTGGTCTCCATCATTGAGTTCACCACGGAGACACTGTCCGGTATTCCTTCTATTATTTTCGGCCTGTTCGGTATGATCTTTTTCGGAGAGACTTTGGGCTTCGGCTATTCACTGCTCACCGGTTCCTTTACCCTGACATTGATGGTACTGCCCCTGATCACAAGAAATACGCAGGAAGCATTGCGCACCGTGCCGGACAGTTATCGTACCGGTGCGTTGGGAATGGGATCCACGAAATGGCATATGATCCGGACGATCCTTCTGCCGTCTTCCATGCCAGGTATCGTCACCGGTATCATTCTGGCACTGGGACGTATCGTGGGAGAGTCTGCGGCTCTGTTGTTCACTGCGGGAAGCGACTACAAGCTGCCGAAGTTCACCGGAGTTTTCGGAGACAATCTGGCAAAGCTGGCTCACAAGGCCATGGAGTCTGGTGGTACTCTGACCATCGAATTGTATTTACAGATGCAGAAGGGACAGTATGATAATGCTTTCGGTATCGGTTGTGTTCTGATCATTATCGTATTGATCCTGAACCTCCTGACCAAGCTGGCGGCGAATAAGCTGAGACGAGAGTAAGAGAAATCACAAGAAGGAGAAAATATATGGCTAACAGTAAAATATCCGTGGAAAACTTAAATCTCCATTATGGAGAGAACCACGCACTGAAAGATGTAAATATGGAGATCGCAGACCACGCCATTACCGCATTTATCGGTCCCAGCGGCTGCGGCAAATCTACTTTTCTACGTTGCCTGAACCGGATGAATGACCTGGTGGACGGCTGCAGAGTCGAAGGAAAAGTAATTCTGGATGGAGAGGACATTTACGATAAGCGGGTGGATACCACATTGCTTCGTAAAAAGGTCGGCATGGTATTCCAGCAGCCCAACCCTTTTCCCATGTCCATTTATGACAACATCGCCTACGGTCCCAGACTGCACGGCATCAAGAATAAAAAGGAACTGGATGAAATCGTGGAGCGTTCTCTGCAGGGTGCCGCTATCTTTGAAGAGGTAAAGGATCGCCTGCACAAATCCGCGTTGGGACTGTCCGGTGGACAGCAGCAGAGACTGTGTATTGCCAGAGCACTGGCAGTATCTCCGGAGGTACTTTTGATGGATGAACCCACCTCCGCACTGGACCCGATCTCCACGCTAAAGATCGAGGAACTGATGGAGACACTGAAGAAAAAATACACCGTGGTCATCGTAACCCACAATATGCAGCAGGCAGCCCGTGTGTCGGATGACACCGCATTTTTCCTGGTAGGGGAAGTCATAGAGAAAAATGCAACCTCCGAGATCTTTGCAAGACCTCAGGACAAACGGACAGAAGACTACATCACCGGACGGTTTGGATGATTTTGGATGAGAAGATAGGAGGAATGGGAGATGTCACCCAGAGTATTATTTGAACAGGATCTTGAGACTTTGAAAAATAAAGTATCTGAGATGGGAGAGCATGCGGAGATCAGTTATGACCGTATGGCGTATGGAATTCGTGAGAACAAAGAAGACATTCTGAAGACGCTGTTGAATACAGATCATACCATGGTGGATATGCAGCGAAGTATAGAAGCTATGTGTCTGAGCCTGCTGACCAGACAGCAGCCGGTGGCCAGAGATATGCGTCTGGTATCCGCAGCGCTGAAAGTGGTACCGGATATTGAACGGATCGGAGACCATGTGGCAGATATTGTGGAACTGTACCTGCGTATGGGCAACATGAATCCCGAAGGAAAACAGGAACATCTGTTGCTGGAGATGATGGAAGAAGCCAAGGAGATGATCCACAATTCGGTGGAGGCATTTGTGGAAGGTGATGAGGCAAATGCAAGAAAAGTAGTAGAACATGATGATGTGGTAGATGATCTCTTCAACGAAGTCAAAACGGGAATGATGCAGGCTATCAGAGAGCAGAACCTGGATGCGGATCGTGTGGTGGATTATCTGATGATGGCAAAGTATTTGGAAAAAGTGGGCGACCATGCGGTAAATATCGCAGAGTGGGCCATCTTCCGCATGACCGGAGATATGGAAGGTGCGAGATTGTATTAGGATTCGATAATCTCGGTAACGATGCAGAGCCCCAATTCGCAAAACTGCTCCTGCGGAGCGTTCCTTTTGCTCATTGAGGCTTGCTCGCCAAAGAACTATTGTTCTATGCTCTTACAGATGCCAGCATCTGATAATCCCAGCAACGATGCAGAGCCCCAATTCGCAAAACTGCTCCTGCGGAGCGTTCCTTTTGCTCATTGAGGCTTGCTCGCCAAAGAACTATTGTCATATGCTCTTACAGATGCCAGCATCTGACGAGCATAGAACAATAGTTCATGGCTCTGCATCGTTGCAACTTTACATAAATTTTACATTCACTGGTAACGCATTTTACATAAGCAAGATAAAGTGTAGATAGAAACCAAAAATGTAAAGTATGTTATGTAAAATGAGAGGATTAGAGTATGAGCTTTTTTGATTTACTGAAGATGGTAGGAGGACTTGCATTATTCCTGTATGGAATGAATCTGTTGGGTGACGGACTGTCCCGGGCATCTGGCGGACGATTAGAACGCATTCTGGAGAAACTGACCAACAACCCGTTAAAGGCAGTGCTCATGGGTGCGGTGGTCACCGGTGTGATCCAGTCCTCCTCCGCTACCACTGTTATGGTAGTCGGATTTGTCAATTCCGGTATTATGAGTCTGAAACAGGCAGTAGGTATCATCATGGGTGCCAACATCGGTACCACGGTGACCTCCTGGATCTTAAGTCTGACGGGCATTGAGAGCGATGCTTTCTGGATCCGTATGCTCAAGCCCAGTTCTTTTTCCCCGATTTTAGCGATCGTGGGTGTGGGTATTTTACTGTTTTCCCATAAAGACAAATTAAAAAATGCGGCAACCATCCTGGTGGGCTTTGCAATTCTGATGTTTGGCATGGATTCCATGAGCGCGGCAGTTTCACCGCTGGCAGAGGTACCGGAGTTTACCAATCTGCTGATCGAGTTCCAAAATCCCGTATTCGGTGTGCTGGCAGGACTCATTCTCACAGCGGTGATCCAGTCTTCTTCCGCATCCGTAGGTATTTTGCAGGCACTGTGCATGACCGGAGCGGTAAGCTTTGGCGCAGCAGTTCCCATTATCATGGGACAGAATATCGGTACCTGTGTTACCGCCATGATCTCCGGTATCGGTGCTTCCCGCAATGCAAAACGTGCGGCTCTGATTCATCTGTATTTTAATATTATCGGAACGATCCTGTTCCTGGGAGTGTTCTATACGGTCAATGCCATTCATCCCTTTGCTTTTCTGGGAGAAGTGGCAACACCTTTTGGAATCGCAGTAGTTCACAGCTGCTTCAATATCGCGGCTACGCTGGTATTGCTTCCCTTCTCCAACGGTCTGGTGAAGCTAGCCTGCCTGACGCTGCCGACCCATGAGGACGTGAAGGAAATGTCCGAGACAGACAAGACTTTAAGCTTACTGGATGTACGTTTCCTGGAGAAGCCTGCCTATGCCGTAGAGCAGAGCAGACTGGTGGCTTCTGTGATGGCGGATAAGTCCAGGGAAGCCATGGATCTGGCTATGGAGCTGCTGCATAATTTCGATGAGGCGAAAGCAGAGCAGGTGGCACAGATGGAGACGGATGTGGACCGCTTCGAGGATGAACTGGGAACCTATCTGGTGAAATTGAGTTCCAAACAGCTTTCCAATAAGGATAGTGAGACTTTAAATACGATTCTGCACTGCATCGGCGATTTTGAGAGAATTTCCGATCATGCCCGCAACATCAAGGAAGCGGCACAGGAGATGCATGACAAGCAGCTGGTATTCTCCGAGAAGGCGCAGGAGGAACTGAAGGTATTCGAGAGAGCGGTACACGATGTGCTGGATCTTACCATGACCAGTTTTAAGAACGGAAATCTGAATCTGGCAAGACAGGTGGAGCCGTTGGAGGAAGTCATCGATGGACTGAGCCTGGATGTGAAGCAGCGCCATGTACGCAGACTCCGTAAGGGAAAATGTACCATTGAACTGGGCTTCATCTTATCCGATGTCATTACGAACTTTGAGCGTGTCAGCGATCACTGCTCCAATATTGCAGTCTGTCTGGTACAGGTGAATGAGGATGAATTCGATACCCACGCTTACCTGGATGAACTGCGCCAGGAAGATAACAAGGACTTCCAGAGCAAAGTGCTGGCATGCCGTGAGAAATACCAGTTACCGCCCACAAAGCAGGAACGTCTTGCGGAAAAGAATGCAAAACTGCTTGCGGAGTGAGGATTTACCGAGGTATAGTTAAGAAGAGAAAGCACAGTCAGAGAGGAGTGCTGTGAGATGGCTTTGATCTATGTAGTAGAGGATGACAAAAATATTCAGGAGATCGAGACCTTTGCCCTGGCCAATGTGGGCTATGAGGTAAAAGGTTTTGATTCCGCCATGGATTTCTATGAGGCGCTGAATGATACCACACCGGATCTGATTTTATTAGACATCATGCTGCCGGACGAGGATGGTCTGAGCATTGTGAAAAAGCTGCGTACCAGACAGGACACGGTGCTGGTGCCGGTGATCATGGTCACGGCGAAGACCACGGAGATCGACAAGGTCAAGGGACTGGATCTGGGGGCTGATGATTATATTACAAAGCCCTTCGGTGTCATGGAACTGATTTCCCGGGTAAAGGCAATGCTCAGGAGAAGTCAGAAGAGTCAGGAAAAAGATAAGGTGCTGAAGCTGGGGAACATTGTGCTGGACCGAGAGAAACATTCTGTCACGGTAGGCAAGGAGCCTGTGGAGTTGACCTACAAAGAATATGAGCTGTTAAAGCTTCTGATGACCAATGCGGGCATTGTGACCACCAGAGAACTGATCCTGGACCGCATCTGGGGGATCGATTTTGAGGGAGAATCCCGGACGTTGGACATGCATATCAAGACGCTGCGGCAGAAACTGAAGGAAGAGGGCAGTCTGATCAAGACCGTGCGTAATGTGGGATACATTATGAACGGCGAGAAAGCGTAACAGAAGATGAAGAAAAAGATTAACAAAATGATGATCCTCATTGCCACGGTAACGATTTTGCTTACCATGGTACTGATCACAGTCGTGTATTATGATCTGTTCCGCAGACAGGTGCTGGAGGATCTGAAAAGCTATGGTTCCCTGTTAAAAAGCTGTTCTTCGGTAGAAGAGATCAAGGAAAACGGAGTGCCGGTGGAATCGGATCTGCGATTGACGCTGATCGGCAGTGACGGACAGGTATTGTATGATAATGAGGCAGATTCTGTGGCCATGGGGAATCACGCTTCCCGTCCGGAGATCCAGGAAGCCATGCGGGACGGCGAAGGTGAAGCAGTCCGGAATTCCGAGACCTTGTCCCAGTCCACCTTTTATTATGCCATCCGCCTGGAAGATGGCAGCATCCTGCGACTGTCCAAGGATGCCAGAAGCATTTACAGCATTTTCAGTCAGGCGCTGCCCATGATGGTGGGGATCTTTGTGGTGCTGCTGGTGCTGTGCATGGTGGCGGCCAGAGTGCTGACCACGAAGCTGGTGGCTCCCATTGAGAAACTGGCACAGAATATCGGGGAATGTACAGAGATGCAGACCTATGAGGAACTGACACCGTTCATGACCATGATCCGCAAACAGCATGAGGACATTATGAAAAATGCCAGAATGCGTCAGGAATTCAGTGCAAATGTATCTCACGAACTGAAGACTCCGCTGACATCCATCTCAGGATATGCGGAGCTGATTGAGACCGGAATGGCCTCCGAACAGGATACGGTGCGTTTTGCTCACGGGATTCATAACAGCGCAAATCGTCTACTTACATTGATCAATGATATTATTCGTTTGTCAGAGCTGGATGGCACGGAAGGGGAAGCGGATACGGAGCTTTTGAATCTGCATGAAATGGCGCAGAATTGTGTGGAAATGCTGAAAATGAGTGCAGAGAAACACAAGGTGACCATAGCGCTGAACGGCACGGAATGCTATGTGACAGCCAATCGTCAGATGATGGAAGAACTTTTATATAACCTGTGTGATAACGCGATCCGGTATAACAATCCGGGAGGAAGTGTGGATGTACAGACCTATGCCAGAGAGGGGCATACCTATCTGGTGGTAAAAGACACCGGCATCGGCATCTCCAAGGAGCATCAGGAGAGGATCTTCGAGCGCTTCTACCGTGTGGACAAGAGCCGCTCCAAATCCACCGGCGGCACAGGACTGGGCCTTGCTATCGTAAAACATATCATCGCCAAGAGCCACGCTGAACTGGAACTGGAAAGTGAACCCGGAAAAGGAACGACGATACGGGTGATTTTCTGAGAACTTCGAGTTCAAATTTTCTAAGACTTCATTCGAGAGAGTGGAGTCTTTTTTACGCATGATATTCCGCCAGCAGCTGTTTCGCATAAGCAACACAGTCTCTGTGCAGAGCAAATTTTTTGCCATCGCACATGATGACTTTGCGGAAGCCCAGCTTCTCCATGTATCTGCCGTTAAGGATCGTCTTGACGGTGGGAGCGAAGAAGGTAGGGTGATTCTCTATCTGAGAGAACAAATTGATAGCGGTGGTGGCTACTTTTACGGTGCGGCCGTCCTTCAGGGTGACGATGACATTCCGGCCTTCTTCTTCGGCGTAGAGGATGTCCGGTTCGGTGACATAGATGGTATCTTCATCCTCTCGAAGCTCTATGAGAGGAACTGCCTTAGACATAATATCCAGAGCATGATCAATGCTCTGAGCCAGTTCCGCTACTTTGATGGGTTTGTCCAGAAAGATGACATTGTCCGGATAGGTCTGTTCCCTGTAATTGATCTTGGAACAGCACAGCACGATGGGTGCGTTGACCCCCTGTGCAGTGAGGGCATTTACCACGTCCGTACCGGTGGTACCTTCCGTCAGACACATATCAATATAGAAGGCATCGTATTGCATGGGATTGGACAGCAGTGAGGTAGAATTACCGAAAGAATCGGTATAAATGATACCCGTAGACGCTGCTCTTTTGTCGGATTCCCGCTTTAACAGACGCTCCAGCTGCTTTCTGTCGGCTACATTATCATCACACACTGCTATATGCATATCGACACCTCCCGGAACATACGCAGGAAAACTTCGCTCCGCGTATATTGTATTGCATGTAAATCGGCTAAGACTGAATTTATATAAAGTCAGTATAGCATATTTCCTACCTGAATAAAAGGGCAAAAAGCAGTACCTGTACCACCAGGATCGCCGGCATTCCGTACTTGAAATACCAGTGCTTCGTCTTATGACGGAAGTGCTGCATTCCCAGAATACATCCCAGGCTGCCACCCAAAAGCGCCGTGAAAAAAAGAGAAGCCTCCGAGATGCGCCAGGCACCCCGGATGGCTCTTTTTTTATCGACACCCATGATCACATATCCCACAACATTGATGATCACCAGATACAGGATCACCACAGTAATTATAGTCTGTGCAGTTATCATAGACACCTCATTATTTAATTCTTAGTTACCAAGTTTCTTTTCGTTCTCCTGTAACTTCATGGCACGAACCTTCAGAGACAGACCAAACAGATTGATGAAGCCTTCTGCATCGTGATGGTCGTACAGATCACCGGTGGTGAAGGAAGCCAGGTTCTCATTGTACAGAGAGTAAGGAGAAGTGGTTCCGGCCTTGATGATGTTGCCCTTGTAGAGCTTGAACTTTACTTCACCGGTCACATATTCCTGGGTTTTCTCGATGAATGCCTGCTCTGCCTCACGAAGAGGAGTGAACCATTTGCCTTCGTATACCAGATTGGCGAATTTCGCACCCATTTCCTTCTCGAATGCATAGGTATCGCGATCCAGGATCAGCTCTTCCAGCTGCTGGTGAGCCTCCATCAGGATGGTACCGCCGGGAGTCTCATAGACACCACGGGACTTCATGCCAACGACACGGTTCTCTACGATATCTACGATACCGATACCGTGCTTGCCGCCCAGCTTGTTCAGGGTACGGATGATATCGGAGACCTTCATCTTCTCACCGTTAACGGAAGTGGGAACACCCTTTTCAAAGGTCATGGTCACATATTCACCCTCATCGGGAGCCTTCTCGGGAGTCACACCAAGTACCAGCAGATGCTCGTAGTTAGGCTCGTTGCCAGGATCTTCCAGTTCCAGACCTTCGTGGCTGATGTGCCAGATGTTACGGTCACGGCTGTAGGAAGAATCGGTGGAGAAAGGAAGATGAATGCCATGAGCCTTGCAGTATTCGATCTCGGATTCACGGGAGTTCATGTTCCATTTGTCGCTTCTCCAGGGAGCGATGATCTTGATATCGGGAGCCAGAGCCTTGATGCCCAGCTCGAAACGGATCTGGTCGTTACCTTTACCGGTTGCACCGTGGCAGATGGCTACAGCACCTTCTTTTCTGGCAATCTCTACCAGTTTCTTGGCGATCAGGGGTCTTGCCATGGAAGTACCTAACAGATACTTGTTCTCGTATACGGCATGAGCCTGTACACAGGGAACAATATAATCATCACAGAATTCATCGATAACGTCTTCAATATACAGCTTGGAAGCGCCGCAAGCCTTTGCTCTCTCTTCCAGACCGTCCAGCTCCTCTGCCTGTCCGCAGTTTACGCAGACGCAGATAACTTCATAGTCAAAATTCTCCTTCAGCCAGGGAATGATAGCGGTAGTATCCAGACCGCCGGAATAAGCCAAAACTACTTTTTCCTTCATGATAAAATCCTCCGTTTTATAGTGTGTATGATGCCAGGGGCAAAAGCCCTGAAAATGCGATGTGCAAAGCACGAAGCAATCTGTAAGCATCAGATGCCAGGATCGTGTGTTACGCTCTGACAATTACTATACAACATTATAATCGCAAAAGCAAGCAGAAAAGTTGCATAAACGAATCATAAAAATGAATAAAATAAATTAAAATATGCACATAAATGCATAGAATAAAAAATATACAGTATATTTATGCATAAAATATGCTGCCTTATGCATAGTACGGTAACGACCATATAAGATGCGCCGGAATCGTCAAAAGTCAGTCGCTGATCTTTTCAATTCCGGAGATATCACTGTCGATCATCAGAGAGTAGTTCGTATAATAGACCACGAAGCCAGGCTTGGCACCGGCCGGCTTTTTGACCTGTTTTTTCTGGACATAGTCGATCTCCACCTTTTCCTGCTCCCTGCCCTTAGAATAGTAGGCAGCAAGCCGGCCGGCCTCTTCAAAAGTCCGGTCCGGCAGTTCCTTCCCTTCGGTCTTTACCACTACATGGGAGCCGGGAATACCTTTGGCATGGAACCACCAGTCATTTCCGTTGGCGAATTTGAAGGTCAGTTCATCGTTCTGGAAATTATTTTTTCCCACATAAATATGGAAGCCATCGCTGCTCAGATAATGGAAGGGCTTGCTGGTGATCTTTGCCTTTTTGGTGCCGCCCTTTCTGCGGATGTAGCCGCTCTGGGTCAGTTCCTCCTTGATCTCCACCAGATCTTCCTCTTTCAGGGCGATATCCAGCGCCGTGCTGATGGTCTCCAAGTGGTCGATCTCTTCTTTTACCTGAGTAGTCAGTTCGGACAATGCTTCATAAGTACGCTTTAGTTTTCCGTATTTGTCAAAATATTTCTTCGCATTTTCCGTAGCGGAAAGAGTAGGATCCAGGGGGATCGTCACCGGTTCGCTGGTATAGTAATTTACCGCCGTGAGAGATTTGTCACCGGGCTTTGCACTGTAACCGTAAGTATTCAACAGTTCTCCGTAGATCCGGTATTTTTCCCGCTTCTCCGTATCCTTCATCTGGGCCAGCTGAAGATCGTATTTTTTAATCTCCCGTTCCAGAGCGGTCTGCACGATACGGCGCAGGTCAGAAGATTTCTGACGGATCCTGGTCAGGGTATTTTTCTCCGCATAAAAATGCTCCAACAGGGCGGAAATGGAGGTGTAGGATTCCAGATGATCCGCTCCGGTGCTGTACATGGTCAGGGGAACCGCCGCGTATTCCACGGGGCGGGTGCCGGTGTAAGCAATGCAGGGGGAGAAGGTCTCTTCCTTGATAGAAGTGACCATTTTGGAAAAAACTTCGTACAAGGCATGATAATCCTCTGCCGTCAATGCCGCTGTAGGGCGTTCCCCGTCGATGCCTGCCTCGTGACACAGTTCCTGTGCCAGTACCGGAGAGATACCGGTGAAGCTTCCGTAGATCGCCTTGAAGACCGGCTGAGGCTTGGCGGCAAGGGTCTCCCGGAAAGTAGTCTCGTCGCAGGTCAGGGCATCCAGTTTATCCTGGGTATGGGCAATGAAATAGGGCTTGCCGGGCAGGACTTCCCGGACACTGCTGACTGCGGCGGATACCCGCTTGATACTGTCGATGATGGTATTGTCATCGTTGCAGAAGATCAGGTTGCTGTGTTTGCCCATCAGCTCCATGACCAGCGTCTTGTGGCGCAGATCCCCCATTTCATCCAGATGCTCAATATCGATATGCACGATACGCTCCAGCCCCGGCTGGGAAATGTTCACGATACGGCCGTTCTGTAAGTGCTTGCGCAGCAGCATACAGAAGTTGGGGGCCGTCATGGGACTGGGTTTGTTACTCTCCGTCAGATAGATCAGGGGCAGGGAAGCGCTGGCGGACAGAAGCAATCGTTTCTGCCCTGTGGGCTGCTTGATGGTCAACAGCAGTTCGTCATTTTCCGGCTGGGCGATCTTATATAATCGGCCGCCGATGAGTTCTTTTTTTAATTCTGATATTACACAGGCAATGGTAACGCCGTCAAAAGCCATAATTTCCTCATTTCTGCTCTTTGAATCCGGGAAAAACAGACCATAAAGAGCCACAAAATAGATATGCTGCAAACGAAAGTACAGCATAGTTATTGTAACAGATTTTTATAGGAAAGAAAAGTATGCGGAAAACAGAATGAATATTATTCCGCCATAATGCATAAAACCATAAAAATAGTATGAATATATGCATAAATATACACAACAATCCGAGAAACGTGCATAAAAATGAAAAAAGTAGTAGACATTTAGACAAAAAGTGGTATCATGGTGTCAGGGTCAAAAGGTCGAAAAGCCGTTCATGCTTGCATGATAAGGCTTTTGAACTTGTGACCCGCTAAACATGAGGAAGTAGCGATTTGCGTAGCAAATCAGCGGATTCCGAATGTTTACAGAATTGCGTGAGCAGCTTGCTGCGAAGCAATTCGTTGACACAAGTATGGCGGCGACAGAAGCAATTCGTTGACACAAGTATGGCGGCGACAGAAATAAAAAACGATGACATAAACAAGAGAGGTAGAAAAATGATCAGAGTAGGAATCATCGGAGCAACCGGTTATGCCGGAGGAGAACTGGTAAGGATCCTGTTAAACCACAAGGATGCCAAAATCGTATGGTACGGATCCCGAAGCTATATAGATAAGAAGTATTATCAGGTATACCAGAACATGTTCCAGCTGGTGGAGGATATCTGCAAGGATGACAATCTGGAAGAACTGGCGAAGCAGGTAGATGTGATCTTTACCGCAACCCCTCAGGGATTTCTGGCGGGTCTTTTGACAGAGGAGATTCTCTCTCAGGTGAAGATCGTGGATCTGTCTGCTGATTACCGGATCAAGGATGTGGCCACCTATGAAAAATGGTACGGCATCGAGCACAAATCTCCTCAGTTCATTGAGGAAGCAGTATACGGACTCTGCGAGATCAATCGTGACAAGATCACGGAGAAGACCAGATTGGTAGCCAACCCCGGCTGCTACACCACCTGTTCGATCCTGACTGCGTATCCCATGGTCAAGGAAGGCATGATCGATGTGAACACCCTGATCGTGGATGCCAAGTCCGGTACCTCCGGTGCAGGAAGAGGCGCCAAGGTGCCCAACCTGTTCTGCGAAGTGAACGAAAACATGAAAGCCTACGGCGTGGCAAGCCACAGACATACCCCCGAGATCGAGGAGCAGTTAGGCTATGCGGGCAACTGCCAGGTGACCATTAATTTTACCCCGCACCTCGTACCCATGAACAGAGGAATTCTGGCAACCGAGTATGCAACACTGAAGAGAAAACCGGACGGTACACTTCCTACCTATGAGGAAGTAAAAGCTGTCTATGATAAATATTATGCAAACGAGAAATTCGTCCGTGTGCTGGATAAGGGCAGCTGCCCCGAGACCAAGTGGGTGGAAGGCAGCAACTACGTGGACATCAATTTTGTCATTGATGAGCGTACCGGCCGTATCATTATGATGGGTGCACTGGATAACCTCGTAAAGGGTGCTGCGGGACAGGCGGTACAGAACATGAACCTGCTGTTCGGGCTTCCTGAGAGCGAAGGCCTGGAGCTGGTTCCCTGCTTCCCTTAAAGCAGATACGGAAAGGATTAGAAAGGATAAAACACATACATGAACAAACAGTTTACGATCAAACCCATGACCATAGAAGATTATGACGGTCTGCATGCCCTCTGGATGACCATTCACGGCTTCGGTATCCGGAGCATCGATGATTCCAGAGAAGGTGTGGAACGTTTTATCAACCGGAATCCCGGCACCAGTGTGGTAGCCATCGGGGAGGATGGAGCCGTAGTGGGCGGCATCCTCTGCGGCCATGACGGACGACGAGGCTGTCTGTACCATGTATGTGTCAGAGAAGATTACCGAAGACTTGGCATTGGCAAAGCCATGGTCGTCCACTGCATGAATGCTCTGAAAGCGGAACATATCAACAAGGTCAGCCTGATCGCTTTTACCCAGAATGACATCGGAAACGCTTTCTGGAAATGCATTGGATGGACAAAGCGGGAAGACTTGAACTACTACGACTTTACTTTGAATGAAGAGAACATTACGGCGTTTAATAAATAGATGCCAGGATTGTGGAAGTGCGTAGCACGAAGCAATCCGTAGGCATCAAAGTCGGGGGCTTTTGACCCCGACATCATAAATAAAACGGAAGCGAAAGGAGATTATTCCAACATGAAACAGATCCAGGGCGGTGTGACCGCAGCAAAAGGCTTTGAGGCAGCAGGTGTGGAGGCTGCCATTAAATATCAGAATCGTAAGGATATGGCACTGATCGTAAGTAAGGCACCTTGTACCGTAGCCGGTACTTTTACCTCCAATGTGGTAAAGGCGGCTCCTGTACTATGGGATAAGCAGATCGTGGAACATTCTGCATTTGCACAGGCAGTGGTAGTCAATTCGGGAATCGCCAATGCCTGCACCGGCAGACAGGGACTGGACTGCTGTGAAGCAGAAGCAAAATGTGCCGGAGAACTGTTGGGCGTGCCCACCGATGCCGTACTGGTTGCATCCACCGGTGTCATCGGTATGCAGATTCCCGTAGACAAGATCACCGCTGGCATCGAGAAACTGGTGGCAGCCAAGGCAGATACTCTGGAGGCTGGCTCCGATGCAGCCCATGCCATTATGACCACCGATACCATTTCCAAAGAGATCGCCATCGAGACACAGATCGGTGGCAAGACTGTGACTCTGGGCGGTATGTGCAAGGGTTCCGGTATGATCCATCCGAATATGTGCACGATGTTAGGTTTTGTAACCACAGATGTGAAAATTTCCAAGGAGATGCTGCAGAAGTGCGTCAGCGCAGACGTAGTGGATTCCTTCAACATGATCTCCGTGGATGGAGATACTTCCACCAATGATACACTGCTGGTGCTGGCCAACGGCATGGCTGGCAACGAGGAGATTACCGCAGAGGGCGAGGATTACGACAACTTCTGCAAGGCACTGCATGAGATCACCACATTCCTGGCAAAGAAAATGGCAGGAGATGGCGAAGGCGCCACAGCACTGTTCGAGACCAAAGTAATAAACGCAGTCAGCAAGGAAGATGCCAGAACTCTGGCAAAATCCGTGATCTGTTCTTCTCTGACCAAGGCAGCTATCTTCGGACATGATGCCAACTGGGGACGTATCCTCTGTGCACTGGGTTATTCCGGAGCTAAATTCGACCCGGAAAATGTGGATCTGTATTTTGAGAGCAAGAGCGGCAAGATTCATATCTTCGGTAATGGTGTGGCATGTGATTACAGCGAGGAAGAGGCCACGAAGATCCTCTCCGATCCGGAAGTCACCGCACTGGTGGATATGCATATGGGTGAGGCAGAAGCTACCGCATGGGGCTGTGATTTAAGCTATGATTATGTGAAGATCAATGCGGACTATCGTTCTTAAAAAAGAACGACCGGAAAGATAAATGACAGGCGGATCACGGTATCTGCGGAAATGAGGATAAAAATGGAAAAAGATATGGAACAGGTAATGAAAAAAGCAGAGGTGCTGATCGAGGCGCTTCCTTACATACAGAAATTCAACCGTAAGATCATCGTGGTAAAATACGGCGGCAGCGCCATGAGCAATGAGGAACTGCAGAAAAACGTCATCAAGGACGTAACGCTGTTGAAACTGGTAGGTTTCAAGCCCATCATCGTTCACGGCGGCGGTAAGGAGATCAGCCGCTGGGTCGGCAAGGTCGGAAAAGAGGCAAAGTTCGTCAACGGTCTGCGTGTCACCGATGAGGAGACCATGGAGATCGCGGAAATGGTACTGAACAAGGTAAATAAGAGCCTTGTGACCATGGTGGAAGAGCTGGGCGTGAAAGCAGTAGGTGTCAGCGGTAAAGACGGCGGCCTGCTTCAGGTAGAGAAAAAATATTCCGACGGTCAGGACATCGGGTATGTGGGTGAGATCACCGGCGTGAATCCGGATATTCTCTTTGACATGCTGGAGAAGGATTACCTGCCCATCATCGCTCCCATTGGATTGGACAAGGATTATCACACCTACAATATCAATGCGGATGATGCGGCCTGCGCTATCGCAAAAGCAGTACATGCGGAGAAACTGGCATTTCTGACGGATATCGAGGGATTGTACAAGGACATCAATGACAAGTCCACATTTATTTCCAGATTGACAGCTTCCGAGGCAGAGGGACTGATCCACGACGGTTACATCGGCGGTGGTATGCTGCCGAAGCTGAACAACTGTACTTCTGCGATCCGCAACGGTGTAAACCGTGTGCATATTCTGGATGGACGTCTGGCACACTGCCTGTTGTTGGAGATCTTCACCAATCAGGGTATCGGAACTGCGATCGTATCCGATGAGGAGTGAAAAAAGTGTGCAGAATAAGCCTGGCAGCTTATTCCGCACCCGGCTATTTGTGCCGCAGGCGTCACAAAGTAGCCATTATCGCAAAACCAAATTAGAAATTTGGTTTGCGTTTCCTTGACGAAAAGAACGTCTGCGGAATGGAGAGGAAAAATGAGCGACACCATGAAAGAATATATTGCAGAGGCGGAAAAAGACCTGTTGCATACTTATAACCGGTATCAGATTGTTCTGGACAAGGGCGAAGGTGTACATCTGTATGATACCGACGGTAAAAAATATCTGGATTTCGTAGCGGGAATCGCTGTATTTGCCCTGGGCTATCAGAACAAGGCATACAACGATGCGCTGAAAGCACAGATCGACAAGGTGATCCACACCTCCAATTATTATTACAACGTGCCTGCCATCGAGGCGGCTCGTAAGATCAAAAAAGTATCCGGCATGGATCGTGTCTTTTTCACCAATTCCGGTGCGGAAGCAGTGGAAGGTGCCATTAAGGCTGCCAGAAAATATGCGTATCTGAAGGATGGCTGTACCGACCATGAGATCATTGCCATGAATCACTCCTTCCACGGCAGAACCATGGGAGCTTTGTCAGTAACGGGCAACCCCAAGTATCGTGAGGCGTTCCAGCCCATGATCGGACATATCAAATTTGCAGAACTGAATGATTTCCAGAGTGTGCTGGATCAGGTGACAGACAAGACCTGTGCCATCATTATGGAGACTGTACAGGGCGAGGGCGGACTGCGTCCCGCTAATGAAGAATTCTTAAAACAGGTTCGTGATCTGTGCGATGAGCGGGATATCCTGCTGATTCTGGATGAGATCCAGTGCGGCATGGGACGTACCGGTTACATGTATGCATGGCAGCGTTTCGGCGTGAAGCCGGACATCATGACTTCTGCCAAGGCACTGGGCTGCGGTGTACCGGTAGGTGCATTTATGATGACGGAGAAAGTAGCACAGCATTCTCTGACAGCGGGAGATCACGGAACCACCTACGGCGGTAACCCCTTAGCCTGCGCAGCAGTGGAAAAAGTGCTTGATTTATTCGAAGAGGACCATATAATAGAACATGTGAGAGAGGTGGCTCCCTATCTGGAACAGCGTCTGAACGAACTGGCAGACAAGTATGACTGTATCAAAGAACGCCGTGGTGTGGGACTGATGCAGGGACTGGTATTTGACCATCCGGTAGGAGACATTATTAACAGAGCATTGGAGAAGGGATTAATTCTGATCAATGCCGGTGCGGACATTATCCGCTTCGTACCGCCTCTCGTGATTACCCGGGAAAATGTGGACGAAATGATTGCTATTTTGGACACCTGTATCGAATAAGAGGTTTAGGTGAATTTATGTTTTTGAAAAAAAGAATTATCGCTACAGCAGCTGTGATAGCCATGGCTGCTGCAGCTGTTTACGGAAGTACGCAGGAGATGAGTCAGACACAGGAGAGCGGAAGCGGACTGCAGCTGTTTCGAGGAAAGGAGACAATCTATTGCTGGTATTCCGATGAGGCATTGTCCGGTTATATCAATGCGGCAGCAGTATCCTTCGGAGAACAGAACAATGGAGTCCGTGTGATTCCCGTACTTACTTCTGACAGTGAATATCTGGAAGCTATCAATCAGGAGACCCTGCATTCCGATCAGATACCGGATATCTACCTGTTGAGCAGTGACTCTCTGGAAAAGGCTTATCTGGCAGGACTGGCATCGAAAGTGCCTGACACTGTGGGAATCTGCAATACAGACCATTTTTCCCAGGCGGCTCTGTCTGCGGTAACCTATGATCAGAAGCTGATCGGTTACCCGGTTTATTTTGATACCAGTGCGTTGGTATATAATGAAGATTATCTTCGAACCTGGGCAACCCAGCAGGCGGAGAAAGAACTGGCGGGAAGCAGTGAGAATGATGAACCCATAGGGGAAGGAGAAGAGATCATCGAGGAAGATTCTCTTCCGGAAGACCAGACCACGGAACAGGTGACAGCGGATGAGGCAGCGGTAAATGCGCTGGCAGAGCAGTATTTCGCGGAAGCACTTCCCTCCACAGTGGATGATCTGCTGAATATTGCAGATACCTTTGATGCACCGGAAGGTGTGGAAGGTGTCATGAAATGGGACGTGAACAATATTTTCTACAACTACTGGATCGTAGGCAACTACATGATCGTAGGCGGTGATCCCGGGGATGACAGAAATGATATTGATATCAATAATCCGGAGACCATTCAGTGTCTGGAAGTGTACAAGGCACTGAACCAGTTCTTCTTTATTGAATCCGATACGGTGACTTATGATTCTGTGATCCAGGACTTTATCGATGGCAAGACCATGTTCACCATCGGAACCACGGATGTGGTCAAACGGCTGGAAGAGGCAAAAGCGGACGGCAGCCTTGCATTTAATTACGGAATTGCCCGTATGCCGGATGTCAGCGCCGAACTGCAGAGCAGATCTTTGTCTGTTACGGGAGCGGCAGTCATCAACGGCTATTCGGAACACAAGGAACTGGCGGACTGCTTCGCAGCGTATCTGGCAGAAGGATATGCGGACGGCCTGTATGAACGCTCCGGCAAAATGCCGGCAAGTCTTCAGGCGGCAGAGAATGCAGACAACGGTGCACTTATGATCTTTGCCGATGAGTATGCGGACAGTGTGTCATTGCCGAAGATGCTAGAGACGGGAAATTTCTGGATGCAGCTGGAAGTACTGTTTTCCAAGGTATGGAACGGTGACGACGTGACTACTCTGGTACAGCAGCTGGACGAGACCATAGCCGGACAGGTAGGTGGTACAGAGAACTAAAACCGTTACAATAAAATATGAATGAACGAACCGGTCACAGGATAGACTACTACTAAAAAGAAAAGGTGGTAGAATTCTATGATCGGTTTTTTGATTGCTTTAGTTTCCGGTGCGCTGATGAGCATCCAGGGAGTGTTCAACACCCAGGTGACGAAATCCACCGGCATCTGGACCGCCAGTGCATTTGTGCAGTTTACAGCATTGCTGGTATGTCTGGGGGCATGGCTGTGTACGGAGCGGACTTCATTCTTGAAGATAGCGCAGGTGGAGCCCAGATATATGCTTTTGGGAGGGGCCATCGGAGCCTTTATCACCTACACTGTGATCCGCAGTATGGATGCCCTGGGACCGGCCAAAGCGGTAATGCTTATTGTGGTCGCTCAGCTTGCTGTAGCATATATTATCGAACTGTTCGGATGGTTCGGTGTGGAGAAGCAGCCCTGGGAGTGGCGGAAAGCCATCGGCATGGCCGTGGCGATTGTGGGTATTGTGATTTTCAAGTGGAAATGATCCAGAGCTATCCGCGTAGCGGCAATTTTGCGAAGGGGTTCTGAATCGTTACCACAAATGCGAAAACGGCTTGTAAATTCCGTGCGATTCCAGTAAAATGAAAGTTAACAGCATAGAGAGGCAATCCCCTGAAATTTTGTGAAGGAATCAGGAAAATGGAAAGGGGACTATGATGTTTTCGATAAGGTTTTTTAAAACAAAATATGCAGGTTTGATCGGAATGTTTTTCAGTCTGGTGATGTTCATGACCGGCTGTCAGAGGAAGGATGAGGCCATTGTGCTGATTCCATCCGGAGAAGATGTGGCGGAATTTCCCTCACTGGAAGCGGTGGAACAGGCAGCGGAGCCTGCAGGCAGCAGCGTGACAGTGCAGGAACCGGCAAAGGCTGAACCGCAGATGATATATGTCTATGTCTGTGGCGCAGTGCGGGATCCCGGAGTCGTGGAAGTGCCGGAGGGCAGCAGAGCGGAGGAAGCCCTGCGACTGGTCGGAGGTATGACAGCGGAGGCGGATCCTTTTTATGTGAATCTGGCGGAAACAGTGACGGATGGTCAGAAGCTGTATTTTCCAACGTTGGAGGAAGCGGAGACTCTGGAAGCCGAGGTAAAAGCGACGGCGGAGGGACTTGTGAATATCAACACGGCATCTGCGGAGGAATTGTGTGCGCTGCCGGGGATCGGAGCTTCCCGGGCGGCAGATATTGTGCGCTATCGGGAGCAAAACGGAGCCTTTCAGACGAAGGAAGACATTATGAAGGTATCCGGGATCAAACAGAACGCGTATGACAAATTGTGTGATAAGATCACGGTACAATGAGGGCTTATGCCGGGACCGTGAAGAGAAAAGTAAGGGATAGAGAGGTTAAGGAAAGATGGCAGGCAAGAAAGTGCTGGTAGTGGATGATGAGAAGCTGATCGTGAAGGGAATCCGTTTCAGTCTGGAACAGGACAACATGGAAGTGGATTGTGCTTATGACGGTGAGGAAGCATTGCAGATGGCGCATAACAAGGAATATGACATCATATTACTGGACGTCATGCTGCCGAAGCTGACCGGCTTTGAGGTCTGCCAGCAGATCCGCGAATTTTCCAATGTACCGGTGATCATGTTGACCGCCAAGGGTGATGACATGGATAAGATCCTGGGACTGGAATACGGCGCGGACGATTACATAACCAAGCCTTTTAACATTCTGGAAGTGAAAGCCCGGATCAAAGCTATCTTCCGCAGAATGGAGCCGAAAAAAGGAACCACAGAGAACACCGGTATTCTGGAAAGCGGCGATATGAAGCTGGATCGTGACGGCAAAAGAGCCTACATCCAGGGCAGGGAGATCGGACTGACGGCCAAGGAGTTCGAAGTGCTGGAACTTCTGATGCTGAATCCCGACAAGGTATACAGCAGGGAGAATTTGTTGAAGCTGGTATGGGGTACGGATTATCCCGGTGATGTGCGTACAGTGGATGTACATATCCGGAGACTGCGTGAGAAGATCGAGTCCAATCCCAGCGAGCCCAGATACGTGCATACCAAATGGGGTGTCGGGTACTACTTTAATAATAAGTGAGACTATGAGAACCGGCAAAGATAAGAGGAAATGATTCGCCATGCTTGCATGTAAGAATCAATTTCTCTTATCTTTGAAGGTGGCTCGAATAGAGCCACCGCCACGCAAATGAACAAAAGTAGCTGCGAAGCAGCGGAGAGCACGATTTATCGTGCGGTTTTGTGAATGGCGTGGAGAGGTTCGGAACTGAGGTTTTTATACTGTGAAAAAATGGAATAAAGAACGTTTTGCAACTATATGGGAAAAGCTGGAGAGCATGATCGCGCTTCGAAGTCTGCGGGCGAGGATCTTCCTGCTGACGCTGGTGATCGGCCTGGTGCCTTGTATTGCCATGCGCCACGGTATCGTGAGCAATTACGAGGATCTGGCGGTGGAACAGCGAACCACAGTGGTACAGAACCAGTTGATGATCCTGGCCAATCATCTGATCAGCAACAATTATTTAAGCAGCCATGGTGTCAGAGAGGACACCGGCAATTCCAGAGAAGTCATCAATGCGGAACTGGAGATGCTGTCCAATCTGTATGAAGGCCGCGTTATGATCATCAACAAGAATTTCAAGGTGGAAAAAGATACCTACGGCATCAGTGAAGGAAAGACCATCATTTCCGAGGAGGTCATCAAATGTTTTCAGGGGGAAAACATTTCCCATTATGACCCGGAGCACGGTTACATAGAAATGACCACTCCCATCATGGATACCACGGCAAACACTACGGACGAAAACGGAAAAAGGAATCCGGATGCCATCCGGGGCGTTATGCTGACCAGCATTTCCAATGACAGTATCGTAAATGCCAAGGAAGTGCTGAATCGTAAGGCGTACATTCTGGAAGTGATCATGATGGTGGCAATCCTGGCACTGGCTATCATACTGTCCAGAGCTTTGACGAGACCTTTCAACAGAGTCACACAGGCCATCAATGCGGTAAAGGAAGGCTTCAGTGATGAGACGATCTCTGTGCCAGATTATGTGGAGACCGTACATATCGTAGATGCGTTCAACCAGCTGTTGAAGCGGATGAAGGCATTGGACGATTCCCGACAGGAATTTGTGGCAAATGTGTCCCACGAGTTGAAAACACCCATGACATCCATCAAGGTATTGTCGGATTCCCTGCTAGCACAGGAAAATGTACCGGCGGAGCTGTATCGAGAATTCATGGAAGACATTGCTTCCGAGATTGACAGAGAGAACCAGATCATTACGGATCTGTTGGCACTGGTAAAAATGGATAAAAAGGTACAGGATCTGAATATTGTATCGTTGAACATCAATGATCTGACGGAACTGATCTTAAAGAGACTGCGGCCCATCGCCCGGAAGAAGGATGTGGAAGTGGTATTTGAAAGCGTCCGTCCTGTGGTGGCAGAGGTGGATGAAGTTAAGATGACCCTGATCATGACGAATCTGGTGGAGAATGCCATCAAATACAATAAGGATCATGGCTGGGTGAAGGTGATACTGGATGCGGATCATCAGTATTTTACCTTTGAAGTCAGTGATTCCGGAATCGGTATCCCGGAGGAGGCTCTGGCACACATCTGCGAGAGATTCTATCGTGTGGACAAGTCTCATTCCAGAGAGATCGGCGGAACGGGACTGGGACTGGCGATCACCAAGAGCGCCGTCCTGATGCACAAGGGATCCCTTACGGTGACGAGTACCGAGGGGCAGGGCTCCTGTTTCCTGGTGAAGATTCCGCTGACATATATCGCCTCTTAGACGGAGCTGTTGTAAGAAAGATTGTGTAGTTATGAAGAGAGTTAAAAAATATGTTTTGACCGGTATGCTTCTGATGTTGCTGGCAGTCCTGACCGGCTGTGGCACGAGAGAGCCGGAGACCGGCAAAAAGATATCGGTGTATTATGTAAATACCGCAGAGACGAAGGTTGAGGTTCATGACCAGTATCTGAACACCAAGACACCGGAGGAACAGTTGGAAGAGACCATGACATTTCTCTCCACAACCCCGGAAAAGCTGGAATATAAGGCGCCTTTTGACATGGGATTTCAGGTTCTGGATTATGATGTGGAAGACGGAAAACTTGTGATCAATGTGGATAAGGCATATTCCGAACTTTCGGTCACCACAGAAGTACTGGTGCGGGCGGCCGTTGTAAGGACACTGACGCAGCTGTCCAATGTGAAATATGTGACGATTACCGTGGAAGGCAGTCAGTTATATGACAATGCAGGGGAATTGGTAGGCTGGATGAATGCCGAGCAGTTCATCAATAATGACGGTAACGAGATCAACACCTATGAACTGGTGAAGGTAAAGCTGTATTTTGCCAATGCAGACGGTGATAAGCTGATCGCGGCCTACAGAGAAAAGCATTATTCCACCAATACTCCGTTGGAGCGATTCGTGGTGGAGGAACTGATCGCGGGACCCAGCGGACAGATTGAGGGTCTGTACCCGGTGATCAATCCGGAGACCAAGATCATCAATATCCTGACCAAAGATGGCATCTGCTATGTGAATCTGGATTCCAGCTTCCTGACCGTGGTGAACAATGTTTCCACGGAGGTAGCAGTTTACTCCATCGTGAATTCCCTGGTGGAACTGGATAATATCAATAAAGTACAGATCCTGGTCAACGGCGAAGTGCCATCTACCTTCAGCAATTCCACTTTTGAACGGAATCTGGATTATGTAACGACTTTGGAACAGTAAATTTTGAATTTATGCGGGACAGGACTGTTTTTGTGTTGGACTGTCGGAACAGTCCTGACTGTGGGCAGGCGGGATTGCCTGCGGAAGGGAGCTTAATGAGACGACCGCTTTTTATGGCGTGTCTGTGTCTCGTGATAGTGCTCGCCATAGGAAGAATACTGACGGGGGCAGACACCGGGGATGCCGGCGTACTGCCGCCTGACGGAAGTCCGGTGAGGATCACGGGACGGATAGACACAAGAACTTCTGAAACGATTATTCTGAAATCAATTTCTATTATTCAAAACGATCTAAAATATTCCTATTCTGGAAAATTACAATGTGAGTTGACAAACACACAGGAGGTACAGAGCCTGAGACTGGGCCAGCATATTGTTCTGGAAGGCGTTTTTTCGCACTTCGATGCTGCGACCAATCACGGGGAATTTGACGTGCGGGCCTATTCTGCGGGAAAGGGCATCGGTGGCAGAGTGCGGAAAGCACAGGTTCTGGCAGCGGAGGAGGACTATAGCTTTTTGAGAGAAAAGTTGTTTGCCTTTCGAAGGAGATTACACGACAGACTGGCAAAGGTATTCCCGGAGAAAGAGGCTTCCGTTATGCAGACATTACTGCTGGGGGAGAAGGAAGAACTGGATGCGGAGGTAAAGGCGCTGTACCAGAGGAATGGGATCGCCCATATCTTAAGCATTTCAGGGCTACATATTACTTTGCTGGGGATGGGATGCTACCGGCTGCTTAAGAGACTGGGGGCTCCGGTCAGAGTGGCAGCAGCGGGAGGTGCCATGACACTGCTTCTGTACGGTATGATGGTGGGCATGAGTGTATCCGCCAGCCGTGCCATAGGAATGTATCTGCTGCAGATGTTGGGGATATTCGTGGGAAGGACTTATGATATGCTGACAGGTGTGGGGCTGTTGGCGGCATTGCTGGTGTTGCAGCAACCGGAGCGGCTTGGGGATGTGAGCTTTTTGATGTCTTTTGGGGCGGTGCTGGGGATCTGCTTGTTGACACCGGTGTTTGCCGGGGATGGTAGGGAAGATAATGCCGGTGTGGAAACGGCCAGTGGTGTGGTGGCAGGGCTTGAAGAGAAAAAGAGGGCCGACGGGAAGCGCGGACTTGGTGAGGCATTAGGCTTTGCAGAGAAAAAGAGGACTGATGGGAAGAGCGGATTTGGTGAGAGGTCTGACTTTGACACGGAACAGAGGAGACTGGGAAACGGGGGGAACGGTTTTAGAGTACCGGCATGGCTTCTGACCGTGACAGATATTCTGGGTGATTCCGCTTACGAGAGGAACAAGTACCGGGAAGGCTGGCGGAAGGTGGTGTATGAAAGGCTTTGGCGCATGGTGTCAGCACTTAAAAGCGGTTTTGCCGCCAGTGCCGGAGTTATTCTTTTTACGCTGCCCATACAGCTCTGGTTCTTTTATGAGATCCCTGTCTACTCGGTATTATTGAACCTGCTGGTGTTGCCCTTTATGAGTGTGGTGATGGCAGGGGGAATCCTGTCATTGATCCCAGGACTGGGAATTGCAGGGACGGTGGATTGTCTGATCCTGTGGTGGTATGAATGGATCTGCGAACGGTTCGGAGAACTGCCGGGAGCGGTATGGTGCGTGGGCCGCCCGGCAAAGTGGCAGATGATCGTTTATTATAGTGGGCTATTTGTGTTGATCATTGGCAGGAATTATGCGGAAAAATGGAAGCGACAAAGACTTTATGCAGCTTATGTGGCGGAAAATAATCATGGAGACGGACACCGCGCTGAAAGAGAAAGGCAGCGTCGGGAAACACGCGGAGTGGATGATAGCGGTAGGGGTAGAAAAAGAGAGAGTAACAGAAAAAAGATGCAGCACCCTGACAGGTACTCTGAAATATGTACCACCAGATGGCGACATGTTTTAGCAAATTTTTGGTATACATGGCAGGGAGTGATGACATATAGGAACGGAGTTATGTGCCGAATTGTAGCCGCAATGATTTTAGTATTAATAGTTGGTTTACTGACCGGCAATTTTGATCGGGGAAGCCGTGTGACTTTTCTGGACGTGGGACA
The DNA here is from genome assembly GCF_046969025.1 of Waltera sp. Classification (NCBI taxonomy): domain Bacteria; kingdom Bacillati; phylum Bacillota; class Clostridia; order Lachnospirales; family Lachnospiraceae; genus Waltera; species Waltera sp. Next base: position 34,780 of record NZ_JBKVQF010000023.1, read on the forward strand.
GGGAGACGGTATCGTGGTGGAGACCGGGCAGGGGGCATATCTTTTTGACTGCGGCAGTACCAGTCGGAGGAAAATCGGTGAATATGTGTTGAAGCCTTATCTCAAGAGCCGGGGAATCCAGTCTCTACGCGGTGTGTTTGTATCGCACCCAGATGAAGACCATATGAATGGCATATTGGAACTGCTGGAGAACGGTGGAGAATGGGGAATTACCGTGGAGCAGATGTTTCTGCCTGCGATTACGGAAGCGGAGCGCAGGGAGGCTTTTGAAAAATTGCTTGTTGCCGCGGAATATGCCGGAGTACCGGTAAGTTACATAAAATGTGGCGATGAGATCAGGGATAGTCGACTCCGGCTGCGGTGTCTGCACCCGGAGGAGAATACGACCCTTGCGGATGCCAATGCCTATTCGGAATGCTTCTACGTGGAGGTATTTGCGAAAGCAGTGAAGCGGGGCGCGGCAGAGGGGATGGAAGCAAGTGGAGAGGGCGGAAGAGCTGCTAGCGAAGTTTACGGTGAGAACGGCAGCTTTGCTGTCGGAGTTACTGGTGAGAGAACCGGTCATGGTGATATCGGTGAAAGGAAAAACTTCGGCGTGGGTGCCGGGAAGCTAAGCATTCTCCTGACAGGGGATGTGGAAGGCGAAGGGGAGCAGCAGCTGACACAGGAATTGCAGACGTTGAAGACGTTACGGGTAGCGCAGGAATCACAGGCTTTGCAGAATGTGCGGAAATTGCAGGAATCGCAGGAACCGCGAGAACAGCAGGAACTGTGGGAATCACGGAGACAAGGGGGCTTCAAGGTAGACATCCTGAAGGTAGCGCATCACGGCTCAGGCTATTCCACCAGTTCTGAGTTCCTTGCCGCCGCCGGCCCCGCTGCCGCCATTATCTCCTGTGGTCGTAACAATTCCTATGGCCATCCCCATGCCGCGACGCTACAGCGCCTGGAAGATGCTAAGGTCCCCTGGTACCTCACCACTGACTATGGAGCCCTGACAGTAACCGTCGACAGTCACGGAAACCGGCTGAAAGGGTATCTGAGAAGAAAATAAGCCGTTGGGGTTCTAGGTAGTTGGGGCATGAGAGGAAGAAAAGTAAGAATAAGCCCCGAGGAAGCCAAGAAGCCGGGGGGTGAGAGAAAGAAAAGTAAGAATAAGTCCCGGGGAAATCGAGAAGCCGGGGCATAGGAGGAAGAAAAGTAAGAATAAGCCCCGGAGAAGTCAAGAAGCCGGGGCATGAGAGGAAGAAAAGTAAGAATAAGCCCCGAGGAAGTCAAGAAGCTGGGGCGTAGGAGAAAGAAAAATAAGAATAAGCCCCGGAGAAGTCAAGAAGCTGGGGCGTAGGAAAAAGAAAAGTAGAAATAAGCCCCGGAGAAGTCAAGAAGCCGGGGCGTAGGAGAAAGAAAAGTAAGAATAAGCCCCGGAGAA
>NZ_JBKVQF010000023.1:36308-54222 GCF_046969025.1 Waltera sp.
CGGGGAAGTCAAGAAGCCGGGGCGTAGGAGAAAGAAAAGTAAGAATAAGCCCCGGGGAAATCAAGAAGCCAGTGTGCAGAAGGAGGAAAAGTGAAAACTACACGCGAAAATATACAAAACAGAATAGAAGAAATTAATAAGGAATTAGAAAAGATAACAAAATTGGACAAAAAATTTCCGCAAGGAGAATTGCAATGCTTCAAAAATGAAAACCGCTACAAATGGAAAGTAAAAGAGGAAAATGGAATACGCTATCTTCCGAAAACCGAAAGAAATCAGGCAGAAATACTGGCATTGAAGAAATACTATGAGTATAGAAAAAAGGAATTGGAGAGTGAAGCAGCGGGATGGGAAGCCTACTTGAAGAAGACAGACAAGATTAAAATAAACTCCGAACATCTATTAAATCATCCGGAATATGGAAAATTGCTGGCTAAGAATTTCAGACCATTGGATAAGGAACTAGAGCGGTGGCAGGAGGAACCCTATGAAAAATGTACAAAGCATCCGGAAAATTTATTGGTACAAGGAACGCATGGGAAGATGTTGCGGTCTAAATCAGAAGCAATTATTGACAGAGCACTATATCAAAACAAAATACCATTCCACTATGAAGAAAAACTGATTTTGGATGGAATAATGTTATATCCGGACTTCGTGATGCGACATCCCTTTACGGGACAATATTTCTATTGGGAGCACTTTGGGATGATGGATAATCCGGATTATTGCAATCATGCTTGTGACAAAATAAAGCTATATTGCCGACATGGTATCATTCCTTCGGTAAATCTGATTCTCACCTATGAAACAAAGCAGTGTCCTCTGAATGCAGACAAAGTAGAAATGATCTTGCAGGAATATTTTGGTTGTAGCAAATGGGATGCCGTGGTAGGATAAAACATATCAGTAATAGTAAAATAAGGGGGATATGCAAAATGAAGCACCTGATCATTGTAAAATTTAAAGAGAATATATGGAACCGGGAGGATGCGGCGAGCAGGGAGATGCTTGCGGACATCAAGAAGATCTTCAATCGGACGAAGCAGATAGAAGGCGTTCATACGGTGAACATTTATGAAAATGTGACGCCGAGACCGAACCGTCATGACCTGATGATCGAAATGGAGATGGATCCGGAGGCGCTGCCTGTGTACGATGCTTCTGCGACCCATCAGGAATGGAAGGCAAAGTACGGGAAGTATATTCAGACTAAGACCATTTTTGATTACGAATAAAAGAAAATCAGCATGAAAGAATACCAACATCTGATCGGCAGGATAATCATTGTGGCAGCTATTGTGATTGCGGAAGATTGACCGCACATGCGCTGGAGCAGCTGGATGGAAGTATTGGTGCAGGTTTTAATACGATTGCAAGTCAGATCTATTAACAGATGACAGAAGGGCTGGAGGCAGCTATGGAAGAATTTGATATCAGAGAAGCTACGCCGGAAGATGCGGAGAAGATCATCGCATATTTAGCGCAGGTAGGTGGAGAGACAGATTATCTGTCCTTTGGAAAAGAAGGGCTTCCTATTTCGACAGAAGAGGAAGAGAAATTTATACAGAATATAAATAAGGAGGAACATTCCGTTCTCTATGTAGTATGGAAAAATGGAGAGATTATCGGAGATGCCAGTCTAAGCGGATTTTCCAGAAGGATGAGCCACCGCGCCGAATTCGGAATCTCTGTGGTCAAGTCGGAATGGGGGCAGGGAATTGGCAGTGCTCTATTGCAAAAGATTATTGATTATGCAAAAGAACATACGATAGAACTGATCAATCTGGAAGTTAGAAGCGATAATATACGAGCTATTCATGTCTATGAGAAATATGGCTTCCGGAAAATCGGGACCTCGCCGGCGTATTTTAAGATCGACGGGGAATACTACGATTTTGATCTGATGGTATTAGATCTTAGATAGGAAAGCTACAAAGAAACACAAAGGAGCCATAACACCATGGAATTTTTTGACATCGTAGATGAAAAAGGCATTCCCACAGGGGAGAGCATAGAACGCACACAGGCACATAAAAAGGGTATCCGTCACAGAACTGCCCATATCTGGATCATAAGAGAACAGGATGGGAAGGCACAGTTGTTATTGCAGAAACGCTCTGCAGAAAAAGACAGCTTTCCGGGGAGGTTCGATACTTCTTCCGCCGGACATATTCAGGCGGGGGACGAGCCGGAGGAATCTGCAATACGGGAACTTTACGAAGAACTGGGAATCCAGGCATCTAAAGAGGAGCTGCAATTCGCCGGATGCTTTGATATTCAATACGAAAAGGAATTTCATGGAAAAATGTTTCGGGACAACGAGGTTGCATTCGTCTATATGTACACTAAGCCGGTAGATGTTGCGAAGCTTATCCTGCAAAAAGAGGAAGTGGAGAGTGTGGAGTGGTTCGATATGGAGGAACTGGATGCCGCATTGCAGCCGCCTAGAGATCAGCGATTCTGCGTTCCCATGGAGGGATTCCAAATCGCGAAACAATGGCTGGAGAGCAGAAAATAAAGGCTGATCACTTCGCATAGATAGTAGAGCCAGAGAAGGAGATCGCTGAGACGCTGATGGAGGCAGAAGAATTCCGACAGGCAGAGAGAAGATAGGTATGCGCAGGTGTACCTGGCAACAGATAAGTAAAGCATATAAGTGGACAATAAAAAAGAACTGTCTTCCTGGGAAGCCAGTTCTTTTTATTGTCAATATAGCTTAATATCTGATGAAATTACTTCACAGTCACGGAAGTGATGTGAGGGTTCACACCTTCGTACCAGTACAGGAAACCTTCCATATCGATGGTGTCACCGATCTTTAAGTTCTTTACAGCGTTGTAAACATCGGTGGTGTTGTCGCACAGATAAGACTCAACGGTGAAGGTATAGGTCTGACCATTCAGAGAAACGTTGAAGTACAGGTCGTTACCGTCTTCACCGGAACCATCGTAGTTGTACAGGAAAGCAACATCATTGCCGGTGGCATCCTGGCTGGCTTCTACAGTCATACCCTTGAAAGCTACGAACTGGTTCTGATAGTTGATCAGATCATCAGTACCTAACAGATCGGTCACATCGGTAACGGGAGCGATGTAGCTGCCCTCTTCGATCTCGAAGGTAGCACCTTCAGCAATCTCTACTTCACCGGACCACTCGGTCTTATAACCGGTTACTTTGATCTTGGTACCGGGTACCAGCTTAGCATAATCCTCTTCGGAACATACGGAATTGTAGATGAAGTAAGCACCATCCTGATCCTGGGTGTACAGGGTAGCCTTATCTTCCCACCAGGACTGTTTAGCCTGAACATAAGCCTCGATCACAACTTCGGAATCGAGATCAGCAGCCATGTACTCTTCGTAGGTCATAACACCCTCGGACTTCTCATCAGCAACAGCTTCAGCAGCCTCGGTAGAAGCTTCCGTAGCAGCGGCTTCGGTAGTAGCGGCTTCGGTAGTAGCAGCCTCGGTGGTGGCAGCAGCGGTAGATTCAGCAGCAACGTCTGCATTGCTGTTTCCACATGCAGCGAGAGACAGAACCAGAGCCATAGCCATGGTTAATGCAAGTGTCTTCTTTTTCATAATAATCCTCCATTCCTGCGCTTGTGGCGCATATGGGTCTGTGCAGATACACAGACATCTCCTCAATTTATCCGGCGCATTCAGACACCGAACAGTTCCATTATACCTGAAACGTAAGATAAATCAAGGCTTTTTGCAAAAAGAGCCCCATGCGCAGGATAATACCACCAGATATTATCTTACGAATGGGGCTGAAAAATTACTTCTTTCTGTTTTTTAAATATTCCAGCCCTACATACAGGAGGATCAGAACCCAGGTGACTGCAAGTGTGCTTAACAGGATCACGGAAGCCCGGGGCATGGCACCCAGTTCCTTTTTGCCGAAGGAGGCATCACTTCCCTGACCGAGACGGTACAGGCTTTCTACATCGCTGTAAAGCTTTTGTATGTAGGTATCATCCACAGTCTCTTTTCTGCGGGTGGACTTCACCACGTTTTCAATCAACTGTCCGGAGGCATCACGTAAGGATGCGGAACCGTTAAATACCGGTGTAACGAAGGTGTTGTCTACGTTGTCAAGCAACAGTTTGGAAGCCTCAATTTTCACCGCATAATGCGTACTGTTATCCGCACCGCATTCGGACAGATAATCCTGATACTCTGCGGAGTTCTGTGCCTTAGAGGTTACAGGTACATAGCCTTCTGTCTCGGAATAAGCAATCTGCACATCGTTGGTGAGCAGATACTGGGCAAACAGCCAGGATGCCAGTACTTCCTGGGAGTCTGATTTATTGAAGACGCAGACGGAAGGACCCTGGGAGATCATTTCGGGATGTTCCGGGTCAAACTGGGGAATCATCCGCACGGCGGTCTCAAACTGCACCAGAGAATCCTCGCTGATATCCGACAGCGGAGCGTCCGTACCCATCCAGGTGGCTCCGGCGGTGGAATCAATGGCGAAAATACATTGCCCGGCATTCAGGAAGTTCGCAGGATAACCGGAGATCTTGAAGGTGGAAAAAGCACCACTTTTTACATGTCCGGCAATACCATACAGGAGATCCGTGGTAGTATCGTTGAAAAGTTCAATGCTGCCGTCAGCCGTGGAATATCCTGCGTTCTTTTGCTTTAACATCTGGATCATCATATTGTCGGTGGACTTGTAGATAAACGGGATCAGTACATTCTGCCCATTGACTACATAGGTGCCGTCCGCATTTTGTGCGGTGGCAGCCTCGGAGACTTCCCAGATGAAGTCCCAGGTCAGTACATCCGGCAGAGTATATCCAAGATTTTCCACGTAGGTCTTATTCACGTAGCAGGCCTCGGTGGAACGCATGTAAGGAACGGCATAGTAATGACCGTCGATGGAGCATTCATTCAAAAACTGAGGAATGACTTCTTCTCTGGCAGGACCGTCATAGGCAAGCTCCGTGCCGCCCAGACCGTATTTTTCATCGGCAAACAGGTCATCCAGAGGAACTACGGTATTCTGCCCGGTGAGGTAGGTGGCAATGTGATCCGGGTAGGTGATGCAGACATTGGGTGTCGTATTGGTGGAAATATTGGTAATGACATCGTTGTAAATTTTGCCGTAATCCGTGTATAGATTCAGGTTCACCGTGATATTGGGATACAGGGCTTCAAAATCCGCAATGGCTTTCTTGTAGATTTCCGTCTGGGTTTTGTTGGTATCATTTTTCGCCCAGAAGGTGATCTCATAGTTCCTGGAAGTATCGAATTCCTCAGGAACAGTGAATTCCGGCAGGCCTTTCGAACCATGGCAGCCGGTCAGGGACAGAGACAGAGTGCCCACGGCACATAATAATGCCAGTTTTTTGCTGAATCGACTCATCCTTTGGTACCTCCTCTGGCAACGCCTGCCATGACTTTTTTACGGAATACGAGGAACAACACCACCAGAGGAACGGAAATCACGACCACCGCAGCCATCATGGCGGGGATGTTCTCTCTGCCGAAACCATTCTCACGGATCTCCTGGATGCCGTTGGATACCAGATAGTAATCCGGATCATCGGTGATCAGTCTGGGCCACACATAGGAGTTCCAGCATTCAATAACCTTCAGAATCACGATGGTGATCAGCGTGGGTTTGCAGATGGGCACCATGACCTTGCGCAGATATCGCAGATCGGAAGTACCGTCTACCTTGGCGGCATAATACAGCTCGTCCGGAATCTGTGCGAAATTCTCCCGCAGCAGATAGATATAAAATACGCTAGTCACGGAAGGCAGGATCAGACCGGTGAAGGTATTGCGCAGATCCAGATTCGTGATGGTAGTGAAATTCGTAATGACCACCAGTTCATTGGGAATCATCATCAGAGATAAAAATAACGTAAAGATCAGATCTTTTCCGGCAAAGTTCAACCTTGCAAAAGCGAAGGCTGCCAGGGTGATGACCACCAGCATGATGGCAGTGGTGACCACGGTGAAAAACAAAGTGTTCCACAGGTATCTTCCCAGAGAAACAGTGGTAAAAGCGTCCACGTAGTTCTGCAAAGTGGGAGACAGGGTGAAAAACTTCGGAATATATTCTGCATTATAGGAGCCGTAGCTTTTTACGGAGGTCAGTACCATCCAGTAAAAAGGGAACAGTACGATCAGTGCCCACAGACACAGAAAAAAGTAGACGATCCCATTGCGGATATTGCCGCGGATCCGGGTGCGTTTCTCGATTTTTTCATAATCAGATGTAACATCAGACATCACAAAGACCTCCTTTCCTATACATAGTGGACATGCTTTTTGCTGACCAGCAGATTGATGCAGGTGATGGTCAGGACGATGGCAAACAGCAGGATCGCCGCTGCGGAAGCATAGGAAGGATAGCCGCCGCTGTCACCGTAGAGCATATCGTAGACGTAGCCGACAATGGTATTCATCTCTGCGGCATTTAAGTTCGTGCCGAACAGCGCCACGGCATCACTGTAGGCTTTGAATGCGCCGATAAAGCCGGTGATGATCAGGTAGAATACCATGGGGGAGATCATGGGCAGTGTGATCTTGGTGAACATCCGGAAACGGGAAGTGCCGTCCACTCTTGCCGCATTGTAGTACATGGGGTTCACACTGGCGAGAGCACTGGTCAGGATCAGAATCTTAAAAGGCATAACGATCCAGATGGTGTAAAAGCACAGCACGAACATTTTCGCCCAGTAGGGTCCGTCGATGAAATCCACGGAGCTGCCGCCGAAAAACTGAATCAGCAGATTGATCAGACCGTCGGAGTAAGGGGTCTTTTTGAAAAGAATCATGAAGACCAGACCGACCGCCAGAGTATTGGTCACATAGGGCAGGAAAAATATGGTCTGGAACAGATCCCGCAGCGGTTTGATGGAGCTTAAGGCAGCGGAGATCAAAAGCGCCAGTCCGGTGGAGACCGGAACGGTGATGATGACCAGAATGAAGGTATTTTTCAATGCCTGTAAAAAGTACGGATCGTGGAGCACATAGGAGTAATTGTACATTCCTACGCCGTAAAAGGTCTGGGATGCGGAATTGTAACCCTCTTCAAAGGAGTACACGAATACGTCGATGAGAGGATAGATCATAAAAGCACCCAGGAACAGGAATGCCGGCAGGAGATAGAGCCAGGCTTTCAGATTTTGCTTTTCCATAGGATATCTGCCTTTCTAGAAACGGATGCGTTCTTCGGTGTCGGTACTAAAGAGAAATACTTTTGCGGGCTTTAAGGCAAAATGTACTTTCCCGGTGGGAAGAGATCTGCCTTCGTCCGCATCAATGATGGAACGGATGGTAACGTTCTGGGATTTCTCATGGGTGGAAACAATGCTCACATCCCGGCCCATGACCTCCAGACGCACCAGATCGCAGGAGAGAGGTCCGTCCTCTTTTAAGATGAAGCCTTCCGGGCGGATGCCGACATGCACGGGCTGGTCCGCTACTCCGGGAGTGGACAGGACAGCCTCGGAGCCAATGTATAACTGCTCATTTTTTACCTCACCGGAAAATACATTGATGGGAGGCGTGCCGAGGAACTTTGCAACGAACAGATTCACGGGATCATCGTATACGTTCTGGGGCTTGCCGATCTGCTGTACGATACCGTCCTTCATCACGACGATCATATCGGAGATGCTCATGGCTTCGTCCTGATCGTGGGTAACGAAGATGGTGGTGATCTGTGTCTCCTGCTGGATCCGGCGGATCTCTTCTCTGGTCTGGAGACGGAGTCTGGCATCCAGATTTGAGAGGGGCTCATCCAAAAGAAGAACGCGAGGCAGCTTGACTAAGGCTCTGGCGATGGCAACACGCTGCTGCTGACCGCCGGAGAGCTCATTGGGTTTGCGCTCTAACAGGTGGTCGATCTGTACCAGCTTTGCTGCTTCCAGCACGCGCTTGCTCATCTCTTCTTTGGAAAGCTTGTCAGCACCCTTCAGGTTCTCTAAGGGGAACTGAATATTTTTCTCCACAGTGAGGTGGGGGTAGAGGGCATAGTTCTGGAACACCATGCCGACACCGCGGTTCTCGGGAGGAAGTCCGGTGACATCATCTTCGCCGAAAAAGATTTTGCCATCGGTGGGTTTCAGCAGACCGCAGATCAGATTCAGGGCAGTACTTTTGCCACAGCCGGAGGGACCTAAGAGTCCGATCAGCTTGCCGTCGGGGATCTCGAAGTCGAAGTCATTCACGGCAATGACATCCTCACGGTTCTTCCTGCCGCGGACAGGACCGCGGGCGGGGAATTTCTTGGTCAGATGCTGTAATACGATTTTCATGTGTATATTTCCTTTCTTATAATGAATCTAATGAATTCAAAATGGCTGACCAGTTCAGTCCGCGCCATTCGAAAAGCCGCGTTATCACGCTTTTGAACCTAAATCCCATAGGAGTCCTTCAAAATCGCAAATGATTTTCAGATTCCATAGGAATCTTTCAAATCATTCGATATATGATCCAGGTCGGGGTATACGAAGCTTTCGGAGATGCCGAATACCCGCAGGCTTTCAATAAAGTATTGTTTCCGCCCGGAGGGAATAATGATCTTATACAGCATATTTTCATCGCAGATGTCTTCCAGACGTTCCAGAGAGTTATGTACGGTGAAGTTGGAGTACTGGGAATACATGCGGAGGTTGTTTTCCGTGGAGCTGCAAGCCAGGATCTTGTTTTTCAATTCCGGATTGTGGTGGTTGTGTTTGAAGGCGGGCAGCAGCATTTCCTGGGTGGTGTCCGCATCAATGGGATAGATGCAGTTGCCGAAGCCTTCCTTCTCGTTCAACAGACCCGGTGTCAGTACCCAGACGCAGGCATCGGTGTCCGGAGTCTCCCGGTAAGTCTCCGTGGCGAAAAATACGGCGATCAGGGGAGACTGAGTCCAGTCTAACATTCTCGTGGGCAGACCGTAGTGCTGCATCAGGGAGACCCAGCCGGCGTAATTGTGTTTGTCGGGAGGATTGTCCAGGATCTGTCTCGCCCGGATATAGAAATCATTGGCAATATAGCGTTCGGAGTCCAGTCTTTTCTGGCTTCGTTGGATGGAAGGGATCAGAGTCAGATCCGCGTTCTCTTCCCCGCGGAACCAGAGGCGGACGCCGTGCTTTTGGCGTAACGTACTGACGAACTGCAGGAGTTCATCGATGGTGCTTACTTTTTGTGTTAACATGATAGACCTCGTTCTTATTTTATCCTAGTTGGATGCCTGCGGATTGTTTTGTGCTATTCGCATATCGGGGCATCAAGCTACTTTATTATAGATGGTTTTTCTCAGTTGTACAAGTATCCATTCTGTGGTATGGTAAAAGAAAGAATACGGAAAACGTTTTTATAATAAAAATAAAGCACACAGGAAGGAGTACACTATGGCAAAATGGCTTGATAATGCAATCTTTTATGAAATTTATCCCCAGTCTTTTCTGGATACCAATGGTGACGGTATCGGTGATTTTCAGGGTATCATAGAAAAACTGGATTATATTAAGGAACTGGGATGTAATGCGATCTGGATGAATCCCTGTTTTGCATCCCCCTTCGGAGACGCAGGCTATGATGTGGCGGACTACTATCAGGCAGCTCCCAGATACGGCACCAATGCGGACCTGAAGCGCCTGTTTAACGAAGTACACAAGCGGAATATGCATATCCTGTTAGACCTGGTGCCGGGACATACATCTGTGGCACATCCCTGGTTTAAGGAGTCCTGTAAGGCAGATCGTAATGAATTTACTGATCGTTATATCTGGACCGACAGCACCTGGGGACAGCTGGAAAACATGGGAAGTCTGTGCGGTATCTCCGAGAGAGAGGGCTCAGTGATCGTGAACTTTTTCGCACACCAGCCGGCACTCAATTACGGATTTTATAAAAAGACACAGGACTGGCAGCAGGATCCCGATGATCCGGGTCCTAAGGCGACGCTTGCAGAGATGGAAAATGTCATGCGGTTCTGGATCGGCATGGGCTGTGACGGCTTCCGTGTGGATATGGCAGGTTCTCTGGTGAAAAATGATGAGGACAGCAAGGGAAACATTGCTCTGTGGAGAAAGGTAAGAGCGTTCCTGGATGCAGAGTTCCCCGAGGCAGTGCTGGTATCCGAATGGGGAGAACCGGACAAGTCCCTGCAGGGCGGCTTCCATATGGACTTTTTACTTCATTTTGGACCGTCTCATTATAACGATCTGTTCCGCTGCGAGGAGCCTTTCTTCTCCGGAAGAGGTAAAGGCGATGTGGCAGCCTTCGTGGAGAAATATAAGGAAAATTATGAAAAGGCACAGCGCAAGGGTCTGATCTGTATTCCCTCCGGCAACCATGATATGGATCGTCTGGCGAGAAGCATTCATGGGGAGGAATTAAAGGTGGCATTTGCATTCCTTCTGTCCATGCCAGGTGCACCGTTCCTGTATTACGGTGATGAGATTGGTATGCGCTATGTGGAAAATCTGCACTCCGTAGAGGGCGGTTACGGACGCACCGGTTCCCGCTCGCCCATGCAGTGGGATCATACCACCAACGCCGGTTTCAGCGCAGCACCGAAGGAAAAGCTCTATGTCAAACAAGATGAATCTGCAGACCGTCCCACGGTGGAAGCGCAGATGGCAGATCCGGATTCCCTGTATCATGAGATTCAGAAATTAATTAACATCCGTCAGGCGCACAGCGCATTGCAGAGCCGTGGAGAGATCGAGTTTGTCTATGCCGAGGAAAAACAATATCCTCTGGCGTATCTGCGCAGTGACGACAAGGAGAAGATTCTGGTCATCATCAATCCGGCGGACAGAGAGGCCAGCTTCGACGGAGACTATGCGGTAAAGGAAGCTTTGTATATCTTCGGCGGGGAAGCTGCATTTGCAGGCGGAAAGGTTACTGTGCCCGGGGGCAGCGCCGGATTTTATCTGTTGTAGTTGGTAGAATGTATTTTAAAAGAAGTGGATGATCAGTCTGGCGTAACGGAGGAGCTTTCGAAAAAATGATTGCGGCATCTCTAAAAAAATATGCTATAATGAGCGTAATGCTAGAGTATAAATGAAAAGAGAACCGTATGAATCAGGTAAATTATCAGAAAGAATTAGAGAAAATTTTAAATACCTTACAGGAGAAGGGCGAGGCAGCGTCGGATTACCGGCCGCCCCGCCTGTTTCTGCATAGCTGCTGTGCACCATGCAGCAGCTATTGTCTGGAATATCTGTGCCGTTATTTTTTGATCACGGTATTTTATTACAATCCCAACATTTCCTTTTCGGAAGAATACCGAAAGCGCGTGGCGGAGCAGAAGCGTCTGATCGACGCTTATAATAAAGAAGAAAAGGGATGGCCCATCGACATCGTGGAGGGAGATTATGAACCGGAGCGTTTTTATGAGATGGCGAAGGGCTACGAGAACTGTCCCGAAGGGGGAGAGAGGTGCTTCCGCTGCTTCGACCTGCGGCTGCGCAGGACTGCGGAGCTGGCGGCAGATGGCGGTTATGACTATTTTGCCACGACCCTGACCATCAGCCCTCTGAAAAATGCGGCGAAGATCAATGAGATCGGGCAGGCACTGTCCGGGGAATATGGTATCCCCTGGCTGCCCTCGGATTTCAAGAAAAAGAACGGGTATAAGAGATCCATCGAACTGTCCGCAGAGTATGAGCTGTACCGGCAGAATTACTGCGGCTGTGCCTTTTCCAAGGCGGAGCGGGAAGCACAGATTGCAAATGCGTAATTGCGTCTTGCGGGATGAGGAATTTTAGGATATAGTAGAAATATTGAAAACAGCGCAGAAGCGTGAGAGATAGAAATTGTGACTGCACAAGATATTCCGGTACATTACAGGAAGTAACGGAATACCGGCAGATTACTGAAAGGTATGAGGATTGACTGACATGAAGAAATTTTTAGAAATGCTGACAGAGGAAATGCAGCAGGCATTTACCGCAGCAGGCTATGACGGAAGCTTAGGAAAAGTAATGCTTTCCAACCGTCCTGACCTGTGCGAATATCAGTGTAACGGCGCCATGGCGGGAGCCAAGCTGTATAAAAAAGCCCCCATCATGATCGCAAACGACGTGGCAGAGCAGTTAAAAGACAGCAAGGTATTTTCCGAAGTGGTGGCAGTAGCCCCCGGATTCCTGAACCTGAAGGTCAGTGAGACATTTTTGCTCACCTATTTACAGGGCATGGAGGCAAATGAAAAATTCGGTCTGGAGAAGCCCGAACATCCCAAGAAGATCATTATCGACTACGGCGGCCCCAACGTGGCAAAACCTCTGCATGTGGGACATTTACGTTCCGCAGTGATCGGTGAGAGCGTAAAACGCATCAGCCGCTATGTGGGACATGAGGTTATCGGTGATGTGCATCTGGGTGACTGGGGATTACAGATGGGTCTGGTCATCACCGGTTTACAGGAGAGACAGCCGGATCTGGTATATTTTGATGAGAACTACACCGGGGAATATCCCGAAGAGGCACCTTTTACCATCAGCGAACTGGAGGAGATCTATCCAGCAGCCAGTGCAAAGTCCAAGGAAGATCCCGAGTACAAGGCAAAGGCAATGGAGGCAACCTTCAAATTACAGAGCGGTGTCAGAGGCTACCGTGCCCTGTGGAAGCACATTATCAATGTGTCTGTGAACGACCTGAAGAAGAATTATTCCAAATTAAACGTAGAATTCGATCTGTGGAAGGGAGAGAGCGATGTCCATGACATCATCCCGGAGATGGTCGCTTATATGAAGGACAACGGCTATGCACACTTAAGTGAGGGTGCGTTGGTAGTGGATGTCAAGGAAGATACCGACACCAAGGAGATCCCTCCCTGCATGATCTTAAAGTCCGACGGGGCCTCTCTGTACAATACCACAGACCTGGCTACTATTATGGAGCGTATGAAGCTGTATCATCCCGACGAGCTGATCTACGTGGTGGACAAGCGTCAGGAATTGTACTTCGAGCAGGTATTCCGCTGTGCCCGCAAGACGAAATTGGTAGAACCCGAGACCGAGCTGAAGTTCTTGGGCTTCGGTACCATGAACGGCAAGGATGGCAAACCCTTCAAGACCAGACAGGGCGGTGTTATGCGTCTCGAGAACCTGATCAAGGATACCCAGGATGAGATGTACAAAAAGATCAAGGAAGGCCGCGATATGGAAGATGCCGAGGCGAGAAAGGTAGCGGACGTGGTAGCTATCTCCGCGTTAAAATACGGTGATCTGTCCAATCAGGCATCCAAGGATTATGTTTTTGATATCGACCGTTTCACCTCCTTCGAGGGAGATACCGGCCCCTACATCCTGTATACCATTGTGCGAATCAAGTCTATTTTGAATAAATACAAGGAGCAGGGCGGAGACCTGACCGCTGTAAAATTACAGCAGCCCGGTAATGCGTCCGAGAAAGAGCTTGCCATGGAACTGGCACAGTTCAATACCATGATCGCTACCGCTGGAGAAGAACTGGCACCCCATAAGGTATGTGCCTATATTTACGATCTTGCCAATGCGTTCAACCACTTCTACCATGAGACCAAGATCTTAGGCGAAGAGAATGAGGAGCGTAAGCAGGGACTGGTAGCACTTTTAGTGCTGACCAGAGATATCCTGGAGACCTGTATTGATATGCTGGGATTCGAAGCTCCGGAGAAAATGTAATAAAAATAATATCTATTTAGTAAACCCGCTGAAAAACGGGGACACAAAGCCAGATGGGTCTAAGGTCTGAACATAGAGAAAAATCAGACTATGACAGCCGGTTGCAGCAGATTCCTGAGTGTAGGGGAGTATGTTTATCGTGAGCCGTCTGTCAGTGCACATTTTTGGCAGACGGCTTTTATTGTGCCGTAGAAGGGGAAAACGATGTCTTTAAACTATGAGCAGAACGAAAATGACATCCTGAATAAATTATTGCCGGAATATAGACAGCATTCTGTACAAAGAAAAAGCAATCCAGAAGCAGTTACAGGACACATTGGAGAAAGTGAAGCTGAGTAACGAGATCATTTCCTCCATCGCCAGAACTTACCAGTATATTTCACGGATCGATATTCAGGCAGATTATTTCGAAGAGATCAATAACCGGGATACCGAGCATCTGAAGTTCACGAAATCGGGAAAGCTGTCGGAAAGCAATGAAAAGGTATGCAGACAATACGTGGCGGAGGAGTATCAGGAGGCATTTTTCAAATTTGTGGATCTGAAGACCCTGCCGGAACGCATGAAGAATGAAGAGACGTTAGTCCTAGAATACCGGATGAAGGATGGCGACTGGCACAGACTCCGTTTTGTGGAAAAAAAGAGAGACGAAAACGGTGTACTGACCCATGTGCTCTGCCTGATCCGCAGCATCAGCGATACCAAGAAGTGGGAACATGAACTGATGTATCAGGTGGAGGAAGCCAGGAAGGCAGCAGCTTTGAAGGCCCGTTTCCTGTCAAATATGAGTCATGATATCCGGACACCCATGAATGGCATTATCGGCACGCTGAATCTGGCAAACCGTTATCCGGATGATCTGGAGGTACAGAGAAAGTGCCGGGAACAGATCATGACTTCATCGAAGTATCTGGTCTCTATCGTGAATGATATTCTGGATATGAACAAACTGGAGTCGGGAGGTGTAGTGGAACAGGAGATTCCGTTTAATCTGGCAGAACTGCTGAACCGGGTTAACCTCGGCAAGCAGAAGCAGGCGGCAGAAAAGAATGTGGAATATATTGTTGACTGGGAACAGAGTGATATCCGCCATATGGATCTGGCAGGGAATCCAATCTATGTGGAGAGACTGCTGACCAATATTTCTGATAATGCGGTTAAATTTACCGGACCGGGCGGCAGTGTGCGTGTCTGGTGTGCAGAAAAATATGCGGACGAGGAGCGGGTAGTCTATGAATTCGGCTGTGCCGATACTGGTATCGGCATGAGTGAAACCTTTCTGGAACATGCTTTTGAACCGTTCACGCAGGAGAATGAGACCAGCAGATCCAGGTACGAAGGCACAGGACTGGGACTTGCCATTGCAAAGAAAATCGTGGACAGGCTGGATGGAGACATTGCCATAGAGAGTAAAAAAGGCGTCGGAACTACTGTGACCATGACACTTCCGTTCAAAATCGGGGAACCGGTGGAGAAGGAGAAGAACGTAAACTATGAGGAAATCCCGGTGGAAGGTCTGCGGGCGCTGTTAGCAGAGGACAATGAACTCAACATGGAGATCACAAAATTCATGCTGGAGGATTACGGGATCCACGTAGAGTGCGCTGCAGACGGAGAAGAGGCGGTACAAAAGTTCAAAAATCTGAGCTGGGATATTACGATGTGATCTTCATGGACATTATGATGCCGAAGCTAAATGGCTGGGATGCCACCCGCAGGATCCGGTCCATGAAACGGTCGGATGCCGGAAATGTCCCCATCATTGCCATGAGCGCCAATGCCTTTGCGGAAGACATTATCAACAGCCGATGGATGAAAAGAAGCTGTTGGAAACAGTGAAGGAATGCATTATGTTCCGGGACCATTCCTGAAGAAACAGCATAGAAACAGCCTAGAAAAGGGCAGAGGATATCCTCTGTCCTTTTCCTATATTAGGATGACTTATCGTGCAACATTACGTACTGAAAATGGTGGGACAACCGGATATAATAGCTACAAAGACAGGAGTTTTTTCTGTGAAGCATGTGGCCTACATTATGGAAAGGAGAAAAATTATGATTTCATTTATATTGTGTCTGTTGCTGTTAACCATTTTATTCGGAATCGCATATAAGATTACCGGGGCAATTTTAAAGGCCTGTGTGTGGCTGCTGATCCTGTTGCCCATCGGCCTCATCCTGTCGGGCGTGGGAGTGATCTTCTGCTGTACAATCATTTTAATACCGGTAGGGATCGGAATTATCAAGGCCGGGATCCGGATGATATTGCCGGGGTAAAGAAATAAAATGATAACAGACTGCCTGATGTGTGGTAAAATAAAGTTATCGCATATCAGGCAGTTTCATTATTATTGATATATAGTATTGATAAATCAGGAAAGGTGATGGCATATGGAGATCAAAAGTATACTGATCAAAGATACAACGAGAGAAGAGCGGATCCGCATTATACAGGAGGGTTTGAACCAGTGCGGTGGAGCCTGTGACTTCTGCAACGGTTGTGATAATCTGGGCGGTGGTTCCGTGGATACATTTTATGAACCGTACATTAACGGGGAGAAGGAACTGCGGCAGCTGAATGAGGAATACAGAAGCAACATGGGACTGGTGAGATAGGAGACGGGCTATGTTTTTCATACCGTGTATTAAGTGGAATAAGCACTATTATGTGCGGACAAGCTGCTGTAATACGCTGTATGAACTGGATCCGGAGATGGGAAAGGCCATTGCCCGGGGAGAGCAGGTACTGATTCGCCCGGAGCATTTGCAGAGAATTTCAAAAGTGACCTATGGGTATAACTATAAACATTGCAATTACTGTGGGTATGAGACAGCAGAAAATTTTGAGTATTGCCCAAAGTGCGGTAAGAAATTTTAAAAGCGAGAGGGGACGTGAATCTGTCTCGATTTCAAAAGGGAGTGTTACTCACAAGGACCATTGTCTTTCCAGGCACCTTTCCATTTTGGTTTTTCTGTGGAACGTTTTGGTAGATTCATAGTGTTCATCAGGCGGTCCACTCTGCCGAGACTGATGTTTATGCCATAATCACGTTCTAATACACGACGGATCTTGTAAGCACCAAGAGAGTTATCGTAATCAGTATAGATTTGTAAAAGGTGCTTACGAATCAACGGATTTTCTTTTGTACGAGGTGCTAAATCTGAATAAAAGTGCTTGTAATAAGTACTGCGATTTATGCGAAGAACTCGACAAAGAGTTTTGATATCGTATTGATGACGCAGCTTATGCACGGCATCTAATCGTTGCTTGAGTGTGGCGTGAATATGGCAATCGCTTTTTTTAGTATTTGGTTTTCTTCTTCCAGCTGAGCCATACGTTTTTGAAGCTCTTTCACCTGCTTTGCAGTAAGAACTTCACCGTCATCAGTTTCAACAGTTGAATACTGTTTGACCCATCTGGAAAGAGCAGTTTGAGATACGCCGTACTCTTTGATAAGAGAGGCCTGAGTTTTACCATTGTGGTAAAGCTCAACGAGGGTTCGTTTGAAATCCTCATCGTAATGTTGTTTTGTGGACATAAAAGATACCTCCTTTTGGTGTCTATGTTAATAGTAAGTCTATTTAACCAATGT
Organism: Waltera sp.; assembly: GCF_046969025.1. Lineage (NCBI taxonomy): Bacteria > Bacillati > Bacillota > Clostridia > Lachnospirales > Lachnospiraceae > Waltera > Waltera sp. The sequence continues at coordinate 53,537 of NZ_JBKVQF010000023.1, forward strand.
GTCCACTTTTATAAGTATAATGCAGGTAGTACACATGATAAGAATTGCTGTTTGTGATGATGAAAATGTAATTGTGAATCAGATAGAGCATATAATTTCTGAAGTATGCAAGCGGGAAAGCATTCCCGTGAATATTGATGTTTTTTACAGTGGTAGGGAACTCAAAAGGCAGGTTACATCAGGAACAAAGTATGACATCATCTTTTTGGATATTCAGATGAAGGGTGGCGATGGCATCACTGCGGCTGAAAATATACGGAAGGTGGATGATAATGTACTTCTGATTTATGTATCAGGCTATGATAAATATATGATGGAATTGTTCCGGTTGGATGTATTTGGATTTATAAAGAAACCAATCGATGAGGAGATATTGACAAAGACATTTCTGGAAACTTATCAGAGAGTCTGCAGTAAAATGGTCTATTTTACCTTTTCTTATAAGCATGAAGAATATAAAATTCTATGTAAAGAGATTTTATACTTTGAAAGCAATGCCAGGAAAGTTACAATATATACGCAAAACGGGGAGCATTACACATTTAACGGGAAACTGTCAGAGATAGAACAAAAAATGTCAGATGGAAAAATACCTTTTTTGAGAGTACATCAGTCTTATCTGGTAAATTATTATTGAACTAAATCGCTGCGCGATGGCCTTCGAAGGCTGTGGCGCAGTTTTCTCT